>CAJWET010000007.1 GCA_913031515.1 uncultured Acidimicrobiaceae bacterium
ACAACGTTGTGTTTCGGGACGGCAAAAGTTATCCATATCTCTCTGTCACCATTGGCGATGAATGGCCACGGGCAACGCTTATTCGAGGAAAATTAAAGAAAACGAATAAGCATTTCGGGCCATATGTTGACGTCGGAGCTATCAGAGACACGCTAGCTCTTCTTCAAAGGACTTTCCCACTGAGGACATGCTCTGATGCAAAGTACAAACGTCATGAGAGACTTGGAAAACCATGTCTCGATTACCACATCAAAAAATGCTGCGGGCCATGTGTCGTTAAAACAACAAAAGAGAACTACGACAGATTGGTCAATGGCCTCATCCGATTCCTTGAGGGGAATACGGAAACTGTTATATCTGAACTTAAGCAAGAAATGCTCAACGCTTCTGAAGCTCAAGAATTCGAAAAAGCTGCACGTCTTCGCGACAATTTATTGAACGTCCAAAAAGCCGCAGAGAGACAACTAATGGTCGGAACGAGATCTGAGGATTTCGATGTTATAGGAATAGCCGATGATGAGCTGGGTGCCGCAGTCCATGCTTTCCTAATCCGGAAAGGAAAGGTGATGGGGCAACGATCGCTAATAGTAGACAAGGTGGAGGAAATTTCAAACGAAGCTCTTATTGCAAAAGTCCTTGAGAAGATCTATGTAGAAAAACCCCCTATGGGATACCCAAAGAGAATCTACACACCGTATCTGCCCGAAAATATCTCTTTTTTTGAAAACTGGTTAAGTGGGTTAAAGGGCTCAAAAGTTCTCATTTCGGTACCTCAACGTGGCGACAAACGTTCGTTGATGGAGACAGTGACGCTAAATGCCCGAGATTCTTTTCAACGGAATCGTCTGAAGCGTTCCACGGATCACAATACGAGATCACGTGCACTTAGCGAATTACAGGAGTACTTACAATTATCAAATGCCCCACTCAGGATCGAATGTTTTGATATGAGTCACATCCAAGGAACAAGCTATGTCGGATCTATGGTGGTTATGGAAGACGGATTGCCGAAAAAGAAAGAATACCGGCGGTTTAAGATTAAGAACGTCATCGGAAATGATGATTACGCAGCAATGGAAGAAGTTATTACACGCCGTTTGGAAAATTATCTGAATGAGCGCAAAAAACCAGTTAATGAACGAGGAAGTTTTTCCTACGCTCCTCAACTAATACTTGTTGATGGTGGGAAGGGTCAGCTGCGGAGTGCCCTCAAAGCGCTGCGTAAGTTAGATGTTGGAAAGGAAATCCCTGTTGCGGCAATAGCTAAGAAGCATGAAGAGGTCTTTGTTCAGGGGAAAAGGAACCCTATAGAAATACCTCGCGGATCAGAGGCGTTATACCTTCTCCAACGTATCCGAGATGAAAGCCATAGATTCGCAATTTCCTACCATCGGCAGCTTCGGGGTAAAGCTATGACTGGTTCTGCTCTCGATAGGATTCCAGGGTTAGGGAAAGCCAGGAAGATACGACTTATTCAGGAATTCGGTAGCGTTCGAAAAGTCCAACAAGCAAGCCTTGAAGACTTGCATGGCCTCTCTTGGCTTCCTTCATCTGTCGCCTCCGCAATTTATGGCAAATTTTCCCATCCGGATGGAACTTCTGGCGGCACACGTGGTGGATGATGACCGGAGAGCTCTTTGGGACCGCAATAGTCAGTGGTGGACCAATGAGTACATACCTCGAGCTGACTCCGACTACCAAGATGTCATTCTGCCAATCCTCAAAGACGTCCTTCAGGGGCAGGAGAAAGTTATTGATATAGGTGGGGGTGAAGGCCGAGTTTCAAGGTACCTCATAGAAGAGAATGATTGTGAAGCGGTCTGCGTTGATTTTAGCGTCTCACAACTCTGTGCTGCTCACGCAAAAGGTCAAGGCCCAAGTTTCGTCCAGGCCAACGTAGGGAGTTTGCCATTCCGAGATGGGGCCTTCGATGGGGCAGTAGCTTGCCTTGTGTTAGAACATGTCTTGGAGCTAACTGAGGCTTTAGACGAAGCAAACCGTGTATTGCGCGCAGAAGGAAAATTCGTGCTTGTCTTAAATCACCCTGTAATTCAGACACCAGACAGTGGATTCATCCATGACCATGTGGCAGATCCTCCTACAAAATACTGGCGGATTTCTGAGTACCTTATCGAAACCAGCTATTTCGAAGAGGTTGAGAAGGGAATTTTTCTTCCATATGAGCATCGTTCCCTAAGCAAATATATTAATTCTCTCGTCGATGCGGGATTCACTATCCAAAGGCTTTATGAACCATCGCACTCGGATAGCTTTATTGCGAAAAATCCAGAATTCTCCAGTATCCGGTCAATTCCACGACTTCTAATCATCATATGTACTAGCTAAATTTCTATCTTTTGAATCGTGAAGCCCTTTCCCAGAGTGACGACTTGCCTCTAGCATGCAAGTATGGCTGAATTTCTGATCATCGCCGGAAGATCCGGAGCGGGACGTTCTGAAACGGCAAAATCCCTTGACGATTTAGGGTGGTTTGTTATCGACAATCTTCCAACCCCGCTGATACCTAAAGTTGCTGAGCTCGCAACGTCTCCTGGGTCTTTGAGAACGCACGTCGCTTTAGTCGTAGGTTCAGAACGTCCTGATGAAACAATGTCAGAAATACTCCACCTGCAAAAACTCCCAAATATTACTACTAAGATCCTTTTCCTAACTGCAGATGAAAAGACTCTAATACGGCGGTATGAGGAAAGCCGTAGGCGACATCCTTATGAAACAGATGGGAGTCTCAAAGAATCGATTATTTCTGAAGCGAAAAATATTGATGTTCTTCGTGGGGCCGCTGATGTAGAAATCGACACGAGTGACCTCAACGTTCATCAACTTGGACAGCGGATTAGAGAACTTTTCGCTATTACGCCGCTAGCAAAACAGATGCAGATCAGACTGGTATCTTTCGGATTCAAACATGGGCTCCCAACCGACGTGGACCTAGTCATGGATTGCAGGTTTCTTCCGAATCCATACTGGGTCAAAGGCCTACGGGATTTAACAGGAGAAAACAAAAAAGTGAAGAAATACATCTTGGATGAACCTCTAGCACAAGATTTTTTGAGTCGGTTAAAAGACCTACTGGAATTACTTCTACCAGCCTATGAAGAAGAGGGAAAGAACTATCTAAGTATCGCGATTGGGTGTACAGGTGGCCGGCACAGGTCAGTTGCGGTCGTGAATGAGTTGGAGAAAATCCTTGCTGAGTTGAACTATCCAGCCAAAGCTAGCCACAGGGATTTAGCAGTGTAAAAGAGTTCACTCATCACTGTGTTGTTCGCCTAGAATCGCTAGCATCGCGGATGCAAGTAACTTCATTCCCTAGGAGGGGTGTTCATGACTATTCGAGTTGGTATTAACGGGTTTGGGCGGATCGGAAGGAACTTTTTCCGAGCAGCAAAAATATCCAATGCAGACATTGAATTTATTGCAGTGAACGACCTTGGCTCATTAGAGACTTTAGCGCATCTTCTCAAGAATGATTCAGTGCACGGCAAGTTCGGGGGAAAAGTCACTGCAGTCCGTGGAGGAATAAATGTTGATGGTGCAAAACTTGTTGTACTTTCTGAACGAAACCCCGGTGATCTTCCATGGGGGGAGTTGGGGGTTGACGTTGTTATAGAATCCACCGGAATTTTTGCAGATAAAGAAAAGGCAGAACCGCATCTTGTCGCTGGGGCACGTAAAGTGATTATTTCCGCACCAGCTTCATGTGATGCCACATTCGTAGTGGGTGTAAATGATGATGATTACGATCCAGCACAACATCATGTGATCTCTAATGCATCATGTACAACGAATTGCTTTGTCCCGATGATCAAGGTCCTAGACGATGCTTTTGGAGTACAGGAAGGCCTTATGACTACCACCCATGCCTATACAGGGGACCAAGCTATTGTCGATGGGCCGCACAAGGACCTGCGAAGGGCACGTGCTGCCGCTGTAAATATCATTCCGACTAGCACTGGAGCAGCACGCGCAACCGGTCTGGTGCTGAAAAAAATGCAAGGAAAGCTTGATGGTATCGCCATGCGAGTGCCTATCCCTGATGGGTCCGTGACTGACTTTACAGGCCTTCTTAAAAAAACTCCTTCCGTCGAAGCGGTTAATGACGCATTCAAAGAAGCTGCAAAGAAAGGCCCAATGCGCAAAGTTTTGGACTACAGCGAAGATCCACTAGTGAGCGCTGATATTGTCGGGTCTCCTGCTAGCTGTACATTTGATGCCGGACTAACGATGACGCAAGGCAAACTCGTGAAAATATGCGGCTGGTACGATAACGAATGGGGATATTCGAATCGGTTAGTTGACTTGACCAAGATCGTGGGTACCCGCCGATCAAAAAAATCGAAAAGGCGTTAAATCCAATGAAGGCTAGATAAGTGGATCTTCCTTCGCTTGAAGATTTGGGAAATTTAGCGGGGAAGAACGTGCTTGTCCGAACTGACTTCAATGTCCCGATAGATGCAGGGTCGATAGCCGATGATTTTCGAATCCGTGCCGCTATTCCTACTCTGAAATACCTCGTTGATGCAGGCGCAAATGTAACTGCCTGCAGTCATCTTGGTCGACCAGGTGGGACACCCGACCAAACATACGAGATGGAACCTGTTCGTAAACGACTGCATCAGTTGCTTCCCGATGTGACGCTTATGGAGAACCTTCGTTTTGACTCCGGAGAAACAGCGAATGATCAGAGCTTCGTTGATGAACTTATCTCTGGTCAAGATGCATACGTCAATGATGCATTTGGAGCTTCCCATCGTTCCCATGCATCCATTGTTGGGCCTCCCCAGTCGTTACCGTCAGCAGCGGGACGATTGTTGTTTAAAGAAGTACAAGTGTTAACGACGCTCCGTAACTCCCCGCGGCGACCGTTCATAGCCATACTCGGGGGATCAAAAGTTAGCGACAAAATCGGAGTAATCGAAGCTCTCCTTGATGTTGTAGATCAATTAATCATTGGCGGCGGAATGTGCTTTACCTTTCTTAAGGCAATGGGCCATCACGTTGGATCGTCGCTTTTGGAACAAGACTATGTTGAGTTCTGCAAAGACCTGATGGACAGCGGGGCGCCTATCCGTCTTCCGCACGATATCACTGCGATGGATAGTGGAGGGAAAATCGGTGACTCAAGCGCAGGTGGCGTTATCCGCCAAGTAGGGGTTGAAATACAGGAAGGGTGGATGGGGTTGGATATCGGCCCAGGAACAGCGGCAGAATTCGGTGATCAAATTGCTGAGTCGAGAACCGTCTTATGGAATGGCCCGATGGGAGTTTTTGAAGATGAGCGATTTGCTGCCGGCACGAAGCACATAGCAATGTGTATGGCAGAAAACAACGCTGCGTTTACTGTTGTGGGTGGTGGTGATAGCGCCGCAGCAGCAAAGAAGTTTAACGTCGAAAATCAAATGAGTCATGTCTCGACCGGTGGTGGAGCGAGTCTTGAACTTATTGAGAAAGGTGACCTTCCTGGCCTCATCGCTCTTCGAAGGTGGAGTTAAGCTATGTTTGATAAGTACTTTGGTTGAAAGGGGATTAATGAGCACCAGTAGGAAACCACTTATCAGTGGGAATTGGAAAATGCATTTGAACCATTTTGAAGCGATTCAGATAGTGCAAACCCTTTCATACCAATTGGACCAAAACGACTACGAGGCATGCGATGTTTCGATCCATCCTCCCTTCACCGATCTCCGTTCAGTACAAACAGTTATAGAGTCAGACCGGATACCTATCCTCCTCGGAGCCCAACATTGCTATTTTGAAGAGAAGGGAGCGTTCACTGGAGAAGTTTCACCGGGAATGCTTGAAAAACTCAATGTGCGATATGTGATTGTCGGGCATTCTGAACGGCGTGAAGTATTTGGAGAGGGAGATGAAATCATCAACGCGAAAGTAAAGGCGGTCTTGAAACACTCCATGATTCCTATTCTTTGTGTTGGGGAAACAATAGAAGAGCGCGAAGAAGGAAACGCCCAATCGAAAATACAAAGGCAGATACAAAATGGTCTAAAGGGAGTTGGGAAGGAGAGAATATCTTCCATGGTGATCGCCTATGAACCTATTTGGGCTATTGGTACAGGGATGACTGCGACACCAGCAGATGCTCAGGAGATGTGTGCGTTTGTTCGGAGCTGCGTAAAGGACATAGCAGGCGGGGCATCGGCAAGTGTCATGCGTATCCAATACGGGGGATCGGTGAAGCCTGTGAACGCAGCAGAGCTGCTTTCACAATCTGATATTGATGGTGCTCTAGTTGGTGGCGCTTCTCTCGAAGCTGAGAACTTTACGAGAATTATCAAATACCGGCTTCATTAAAATCAGTGAAATCCGCTTCTGTGATTCCAACCAAAGGAAGTGCCCATCTAGACGATATACAGGGTAGCATTCACTTTCATGACTATTTTTCTTGTCATTCTTGATGTTACCACCGCCTTAGCACTGGTTGCGTTAGTTCTCCTGCATAGCGGACGTGGTGGTGGCCTTTCCGATATGTTCGGTGGAGGCCTCGGATCACAAGCAGCTGGATCCACAGTCATAGAACGTAACCTTGACCGAATTACGATAGTTCTGGCCCTCATTTTTTCTTTCACGACATTGGCGCTTGCGCTGATGATGGACGAATAGAAACCGTCTGCGTTTAGTCTAATTCATTTCGGGTATGCCACTATTTTTCTCTCGCGGATACACTGCAAAGCGTTACTTGTCGGAGTGGCGGAATTGGCAGACGCGCTAGCTTGAGGGGCTAGTGCCCGTTACGGGCGTGGGGGTTCAAGTCCCCCCTCCGACACCAGAGACTTTGCGTGTTCGACGCATGGTGTAATCTCCGGTAATGGCTGTTGATGGTAATTTCAAGATTCGGAAGGCCGAACAAGCGGACTATGATACTGCCACGGAAGTTCTCTTGCGCTCGCGCCGTGCATCGGTGCCGGCGATTCCCCCTCTTGTGCACTCCGACGAGGAGACAAGGAGACACTTTGTGGGAACCGTTATGCCGTTTTCCGATGTATGGGTCGCTGAAGTTGACGATGCAGTTTGCGCTGTATTGGTTCTGAAAAAGAACTGGATTGAACAGCTGTATGTCGACCCTGATTGGACCAACCAAGGACTTGGTACCGCACTTATAGAATGTGCGAAAGTCGAACGATCGGAGACTCTTGACCTCTGGACGTTCAAAAGCAACGGGCATGCACAACGCTTTTATGAACGGCACGGCTTTCGGGCTGTCGGTGGAACCAACGGTAATAACGAAGAGGGAGAGCCAGATACCCACTATCGGTGGGTCAAGTAGGTATCAGATGTTACGATCAGTGATTCTTAAGGGTGTTCTAGTCCCTCTCCGACACAGTTTCTGCTTAGTTACTCTCAAATTATGTCTAGAAACCAAAACCGTCTAGTCTGACCTCCTACATACTCGTATCTAGGAGATGAACATGAAAAAGAAAGTTCGTATGCACGATGGGATCTGTGGGGCTGCCTACATGGTCAGCGTTATTCTCGCTGCTACTTCATCAACGCAATGGCTTTGGATCGCTGGAATCGTAGCCGGATTGCAAATTATCAGCCCATTGACACGCTTCTGTCCAGTCTATTTTGTTCTTAACAAAATGATGCCAGATACTGAACCGATCCAAGATGGAAGCCGCGGGTAAAAAAGGAAGAATACAAGCCGACCAGGAAACCATGGAAACAACAGCCGGTGCCATCTGGGCCTAGAGATATTCGATGGACGCAAGATATAGCGGCTGAACAGAACTTCCAAATAGTGGAAGTCACTTTTCAGAAGACTTGGCTAAATTAGCTGCACTGAAGAAGTAAATACTTAAAATTGAAATTCGAAGGATCGCCTCATCGCGATTTGCCCGTTGAATCGTGAGTAGTTGCAACCAGCTCGAGCGATCAGGCTAAAGTGTGGTGATGGCGGATTTTCGAATTGAGAAAGACACTTTGGGGGAAATACAAGTCCCTGAAGAAAAGTACTGGGGAGCGCAGACGCAGCGCAGTATCCATAATTTCGAAATTGGCGGTCATCGTATGCCAATCGAAATAATCTACGCCTTTGCCTATCTGAAGAAAGCTGCCGCGCTCGTAAACGCGGAATTAACTGACTTTCCACAGAAAACAGCGAAAGCCATAGCTGACGTTTGTGATGAAATTATTGCTGGTGACCATGATGAGGAATTTCCGTTAGTTGTTTGGCAAACCGGATCTGGAACCCAGAGCAATATGAACGTAAACGAAGTGATAGCAAATCGTGCAACAGAATTACTCGGCGGGGACTTTAGAAAAGAAAAAATTGTTGCTGCAAACGATGATGTAAATAAAAGTCAAAGTTCAAATGATACTTTTCCAACTGCTATGCACTTGGCTACATACAGCAAAATTATCAACGAGACGCTACCAAACGTTCAACTGCTCCACGACACCTTGCAGAACAAAGCAGAAGAATTCATGAGCATTACAAAGACGGGGCGTACCCACCTTATGGATGCAACACCATTAACTCTTGGACAAGAATTCAGTGGGTATTCAATGCAACTTCAGAGAGGGATCGAAGCCATTAACGATTCTCTAGAGCGTGTTCGTGAAATTGCGTTAGGGGGGACAGCAGTGGGAACCGGCCTTAACACCCCGAAAGGATTTGACGAAGCAGTAGCGAAAAAAATCGCTGAACTTACTGGGCTCCCATTTATCACTTCTGAAAATAAATTTGAAGCCTTAAGCGCTCATGATGCCATGGTGGAGATAAGCGGAAGCCTAAAGAGGGTAGCAGTTAGCCTGATGCATATCGGAAATAACATCCGTATGCTCGCGAGCGGACCTCGATGTGGCATCGGAGAAGTCACATTACCTGCAAATGAACCCGGCAGCTCGATCATGCCAGGAAAAGTCAACCCAACCCAGTGCGAAGCACTAACGATGGTGAGCGCGCAAGTGATTGGCAATGACACCACCGTTGCCGTTGCTGGTAGCCATGGACATTTCCAGTTAAATGTCTTTAAACCGGTCATGGCACACAACGTTATTGAAAGCGCCCAATTGATCGCTGACGCATGTAGGAGCTTTAACGACAACTGCGCCGTTGGAATTGAACCAAATACAGAACGTATCGATTCATTACTCAACCAGAGCTTAATGTTAGTCACTGCCCTCAACACCCATATCGGATACTACAAAGCGGCGGAAATCGCCCAATCAGCCCACGTGAATGGCACAACGCTTCGTGAGGAAGCTATAGGGCTTGGGTATATGAGCGCTGAAGAATTTGACAAAATTGTCAACCCTGAAAAAATGGTCGGCGAAATTAAGGAGTAGAAAAAAATGGCAAGTAAATCAATTGCTACTGGTTCAATACTTATTGTTTTAGGGGTTGTTGTGACCATCGTTTCTGACTCAAATAGTGTGACGTCACTTATTCCGGCATTTGTAGGGGCGGCCTTTTTGCTTCTCGGTATTGCTGGGAACCAAAAACCAGAACTCAATCATCACTTTATGCATGGATCTGCAGTGATTTCTCTGGTAGCGGTTCTCGGGTGTTTGGGGTCACTGATAGGTAGATCTGGTTCAGGCTGGGCGGTTTTCTCCCAGATAATGACTTCAGTTATTTGCGCCTTCTTTCTAGTATTGGCCATCCAATCATTTAAGGCAGCGCGAGCAGCTCGAACACCTGAAGATGCTTAAAAGGTAACCAATGACTGAAGATATCCTTTGGCCCCCGAAAGAAACAAGCTCAGAACCCACTCCGGAAACCTCCGCCAAAGAACCCAAGGTTGATAAGCAACCTCAAATTGAAATAACACCCGTCGATCCAGCTTTCGCTAACGCTCCTATGGTCAGCCTTGCGGAAGCAGCTAGGCAGTCGGACAAATCACGCGGGACGATCCGTAATTGGCTTGTAGCAGGTAAGATACCGGGCGCTAGAAGGACAGAAGCCGGATGGGAAATCCCTGTTCCTTCGTTGGTTGCGACTGGACTGTGGGGCCGAACAACTCCTCCCGATGAAGTTCCTGAACAACAGGACACAGACCGGGTTTCAGAACTCGAATCTGAACTCGCCCGAGCACGTATGGAACTACATTCAGAGAAAAAACTTCGAGAATCAGCTGAACGAAACGCCGAAGACCTTCGCGTAGCAATGCGTATGTTAAACGCAGGGCCGCAACGACCTATAGAGGCCCCACAACCAAGGCAACAATCGGCCTCAATCGACGACAGGTGGGACCTAACTCCAGCTTCAGTAGTAAATGCTATGCAAAGATTCCGCAGAAAACTTCTCGGCTAGGCTCTAATCTTTCGGATCTAAATGCACGAACGCCGGTGGCCCCGCCATGAACTCTCCAATGAGATCCAACATTCCTGTTTCGATCCGCCATCCTAGGTAGGCCTCTTGGGCGCTACGATCACGCCACTTTTCCCAAAGAATAACAGTGTCTTGGTTTTCCATATTCACGAAAGTTTCTATACTTTCGCAGCCATCGAATGCACGGGTATCTGCTAGTGCAGGTAAGAGAACATCGAGAAACTCTGACCCTTTTCCTTCTTGGCATTTAAATTCGACATAAACGGTGTGACTCATTGAAAGTTGCTCCTTTTTAAAACAACGTAGGAGAAATAAATGGCACGGACAAATCAAAAGTTTCGATGCAAAGACTGAATGCCGAAAATTTCAGCGGAAAGAATGCAAGCACTGCGTTAAGATGGATGTACAACTTGATGCAGGAAGTTAGAACGATGGGAAATGAAACTAGCCAAAAAGAACTCAATGCAATTAAGGAGCTTGTGTGTAACGAAGTCGATGCAAGAGCATCAATGTTGGTAGAAGCCTCGCATGCAATCCACGCGAACCCTGAACTTAACTTTGAAGAACATTTTGCCCATGAACTCTTAACAGGCATTTTGGAAGATGAAGGTCTCTCACCTACTAGAAAAGCATACGACCTCGACACTGCGTTTGAAGCATCGGCTGGCTCTTCAGGACCCACTGTAGCTGTGCTCTGTGAGTACGATGCCTTGCCAGATATTGGACATGCCTGTGGGCATAACATAATCGCGACTGCTGGCCTCGGAGCAGGTTTAGCAGCCGCAGCTGTAGCTGAACAGATGGGAGGAAGTTTACGAATTCTAGGAACACCAGCTGAAGAAGGTGGCGGTGGAAAAGTATTTATGGGGGATAGGGGGGCATTCGAAAACGTTGATGCGGCACTGATGGTCCATCCAGCATCTGGCGACCTTGTGAAGATGAATACCATCGCTATTCACCGTCTCCAAGTTGAATTTGATGGCCAAGCATCTCATGCGGCGGCTTCACCACATCGGGGAAGAAACGCGTTGGACGCAGCAGTGCTCGGCTATCAAAATGTGGCTGCTCTGCGTCAACATATTAGATCTGACGAGCGTATTCATGGAATTTTTACCGATGCTGGGAAAAAACCGAATATCGTTCCAGAACACTCTTCCATGGAATGGTATGTGCGTTCAAAAAATGTCCGTACTCTGGAGCCACTAAAGAAACGGGTCCTCGATTGCTTAGAAGCAGGAGCTATGGCCTCTTCGTGCACGATGACACACACTTGGGTCGACCCCTATTATGCGGACATGGTAGACAATGACACTATTTGTACCCTGTATGCGGCGAATGCGCATAGATTGGGCCGAGACCCACTTGAACCTGACAGCGAAAACAAGGTCGTTGGTAGCACTGATATGGGGAATGTCAGCCATCTAGTTCCTTCAATCCATCCAATGATCGCCGTTGCCCCATATGGAGTTCCAATACACACTCCGGATTTTGCGACTCACGCACGGAGTGAAACAGGAGACAGCGGCGTGATCGATGGAGCAAAGATCCTTGCAATGACCATCGTTGATTTGTGGGCGAATAATGGAAATATGGAATCCGCTCAACAGGAATTCGCATCCGCCATTTCACAACGACGCTAGGTCGCATGCGATGAGAACGGCGGAAACGAACGGCGTGGACTTCCATTGTGAACAAAGGCGGAAGTGGTAGATGGAACTGGTATACAGAGCACTCTGGCAAGAAACCCGACCTAACCCCGAAGTCGACATCAGGGGAATCTTTACCAATTGGAGTGCTTCAGCGCCAGTAGAGGTATTTAATGCCAGTGGCGATGACGATCTTTATGTAACTGAAATGCGATCAAGTATGGCTGAGGAAACACGGGTAACGATTCGTATCATTCGGCGTGGCGATCAACAGTATGTATGGGTCGATGTTGAGGATTTCTCCACTGCTTCCTCAGCGGAACCGATGAAAAGAGTCCATAAACTAGTCCAACAACTTGTTGATGACTCTGAAATGCGTAATGGGGCTCCCCACCGTGGAGAGATACGGTTCCAAAGCCGGGTTCAGTTGGCTGGGCCGGCAGCAATGAAACTCATTCCGCAGTCAAATCGAAAAGCGGCCATTATCTGTGTGGCCCATGATCCGCTTCGCGAACGAGACCAACAAAATCTTGCCAAACTACTCGCACAGCAATTTGCCGGTTTAGCACTTGTCGTATATCTCCGCTCAGGCGAACTCGGTAGATTTCAAAACGGGGTGGGTAGTCACCTGTCTCTTTATCCCGGAGAGGTCCATATTTACCCTCCGGCTTCAAGAGATTCTCGTAACGTCGCTTCGATCCCGACGATAAGCGCGGCGGATATTCAAAACACAAAGCATGAAAAAATCTGCAGACGGGTTTTCAATGCTCTCCAACCGAGTCTTGTCGCCACTCCAGTTCCAAAGGAGTGCGAAGAGGGGACCCGACTCCTCCGCGGGTTCCAAAGTCCAGAGAACGAGCAGATGCGTGACAGAAAAAATATTGATTTTGAAAACCTTCTTAAGGAAAATGAACGCCTTCGGCAAACGGTTGCCGCCCTCCACTCTGACCGGGACCACGACCTCGAATCACTCGAGCGGATAGAAGACCAACTTCGGAACACAAAGAAAATGATGCAGGAATCTGAAGACTGGTGGAGGGAGCTCCTTGACGAAGAAGCAGCGAAACGAACCGCAGCTGAAGAAAAACGATCCGATCTAGAGATGCGTTTCATGGATTTCGCGTTGACTGAAAATCTGAAACGCATGAGGAAAGAATCAGTTTATTCGATCTCGTCCATTTCAGAAGCGCTTGAAAGAGGTAGATCTGTTTTACGTAATGTTGTTATTCCAGTACATGTTTCGAACATGCTTGATGACCTAGAAGGAAACCAAAGATCGCGAAGCTGGGGTCGATCAATTTGGGACGCGTTGCTTGCCTTCAATGTTTACGTTGATTCTGGCTTCAGCGGCAATTTCTTAAAGTGGTGTGAGGCTAGTGGCGATACATTTGCATGGCACGCACAAAATATCTCCATGCGTGAATCGGAGACAGTGCATAACAATGAGCGGCTCCGTAATCAAAGAATCCTTCCTGTGTCAACCGTTGTCGATGCAGACGGAAAAACGTTTATGGAAGCACATTTAAAATTTGGAGGCAGTTCCGCACCCCGGCTCTATTTCTTCGATGATTCCAAAGGGAAAACCGGGAAAATTCATATTGGAGGTATCGATCCGCATAGCCGGTGGGAAAATACGACGACCTAGGATCAGATGCCTTTAAATGGAGTTTTCCACTTCTGTCGCCGAGCGACCCTGCACAAACTTCAGAGCGAGAAGGATAAGGACCACAGCGGCGATACCGACGATGATCCACACAACCGCGGATCCACCACCATCGGATCCTCCAGAACTCTTGGAGATATCAGCTTTGGCGAAGGGAACAATCTCCGGACCGTCAAATGATTCGAAGATATCTATATTCCATTTCAAAATCGAACCGTTCTGCTCATTGGCATTATGTTCAAGAATTTCACCTGGAAGATCCACAGAGATCAGATATTCCGGTTCAGGAATACCCATGGCCATTAACAGGAGTTTCGGGTCCATATCGTCATCACCCAACTCGAATAAATCACTCCCTTCGCTATCATCTTCTAATCCTTCTTTCCAAGAGAAGGTGAGGATGTCTCCGTCTATACTCAGCGGGAAGTCATCATCACCTGCCTCTTCGAGGCTCTGTCCAAATCCAGTGAAATCGGCGCTAAACCTAAATCCGCACCACTCGTCATCTTCAAACTCTTCAACACTTGCACCAGCGGGGACATCACCCGAGTCCAACGCTGCATCAGGACCTTCGAACACTCCTTCGCAGTCTAATCCTTCAGTATCTCCTGATTCCTCTCCAAACATTTCTCCCAGCTTTTTACTTATTGCCATTTCACCGGAGATCGAACCAGTGCCGTCAGCTTCCACAACAACGGAGAAGTCAGCCTTAATGCAGCTGGAACACACAATCGCGACGAATGCAATGGGGATAAGGGTCTTGAAAAGGGTAAATCCGCGAGAAAAGAACATAACTGATCTTATCTCAGAATTCGTATTAGATCCGTTCAAATACGATCCGCCCATAATCACCCGTCTCAATGGTCACCGTGAGTGGGTCTACAATAAGCTCGGAAAATCCTTCTTTCTCTAAGTAAGCGAGTACCGCTGATGACGGGAGAGAAGAAACGAAGGCAAGCAGCGGACGATTATCGGTAGCTCCGGATCGGGCACAATACTCCGCGTATTCTCGCTCAAGTGTCCACGACCACCCTGCAATATTTCCTTGCTGTCCTCCTCGAAAAATATCAACATGCTCTGGAAGAGAAGCGAGTTTGGCGTTCTCTTCGGAGCTCATGAAGGCAGAACGCAAGTGAACATGCTGTGAAAATAAGGTACTTAGGACACTATCGCGGGCTGCAGTATCACCTCCGAAATAGGAAGTAAAGTGGCTGCTTGAATCCCAGATGGATCGCCATAGCGGCCAGTACTGGTCAGCAGCGATCGATCCGTTTTCGAATGCTTTGTAGAATTCCGTAAATTTCTCCACCCCGTTATCTTACGAAATGATTTCATGTATTGGTGCCATCTGTCTAGAAGCGACAATGCAGCTTGGAACGGCTACTCTCTGGATAAAGAACAGGGGGATTCATGAAAGTTATGCTTACCGGCGGGACAGGATTTATTGGCGGCCATCTGCTGAAAGCACTCACATCGGCGGGACATGATGTACGTCTTCTAGTTCGTGATGCTGACAAACTTACAAAAATGCTGGCACTTCAAAGTATCGATTCAGAAGTTGATTACGTCATCGGTGATATGACAGACCCAGCTACGGTTTCAACATCCCTAGAGGGCTGCGATGCGTGCATCCACGCCGCAGCATTCACAAGCCTCGACCCTTCGTTGATGGATCAAGCACTCGCCGTGAATGGGCCAGGCGCTCAACTCATCCTTGATGCCGCTCATCAGCAGGGCTGCGATCCCATTATCCATGTTTCGACGATGTCAGTGATCTTTCCACCAAGCGGAGATCTACTTTCGGGAGAAGATCCAGTACATGGAGGAGGGAACCCTTACAATGCCTCAAAAGCAGTAGCGGAAGAACATGCTAGAGCTATGCAAGCAGATGGAGCACCGATCAAAATCGTATACCCTGCTGGAGTTACTGGACCATTGGATCTTGGCTTGAATGTCTTAGCTGCGAATCTTGCTCCCACATTACAAAGCGAAATAATGATGAGCCTATCGAGTGGCGGGTGGTGCCTCGTCGACGTTCGAGACCTAGCAGAAGCACTTACCGGAATACTTACTTCTGGAACCGGTCCACAACGCTACGTTGCTGGGGGAACATTCATGGACTGGGAAGAATTCCACGCAATCATCACTGAAGTTACTGGCCGTGATCGAGCCCTTCTTCCCACACCTCGTGAAGCCTTAGAGCAGATGGTGGATGCGGAAGCAGTAGAAATCATGTTGGGTATCGTTCCCGGTGACGACGCAGCCTTGTTAGAAGATAGCGGATTGGGTTCATGGAGACCGGTAGAGGAAACCCTCCGAGACACGATCACATGGCTCGTAGAGAACAGCTACCTTGAAGACGAATGGGCACCAAATTGTTTGTAGCGGCTTAAGACAAAATCGTTACAGTCCCAGTATCGCCATTTACTCTGACTTCTGCCCCATCAGGTATTCGGCTAGTTGCTCCTGTTGCTGACACGACACAGGGAATACCTAATTCACGGCTCACGATTACGGCATGGCTCATCGTCGCACCTACATCAACCACCACAGCTGCAGCAGGAACAAACAACGGAGTCCACGCGGGGTCCGTGATCGGCGCAACTAGGATATCTCCAGGTTCTAGGCCCTTAGGGTCAGCTGGGTTGACGATGACGCGCGCTCTTCCAGTGGCAACGCCAGCGCTACCACCCATACCTTGGACAACTTTCCGGTCGGGATAGCTAGTTTCCGTTGACTCCCAGTTTTCCTCAGGTGGAACTTCTCCGGAAAACCAGAATGGGGGAGTGAGTTTGAAGAGCTCCAAATACTGTTCTTCCCGACCATGTGCTTCTTGGGCCATGCCACCCTCAATACCTTCTTCAAGTTCTTTGTCTTGCAGCATAAAAATGTGGCCTTCATGTCTAAGCCGCCCATCACTTGCAAGACGTTTTCCGAGTTCCAGAGCAGCAAGACGAACTTCATGAACGACTTTCACTATTGCGGTTTTGGCATTCTCTCGCGCCGGAATAAATACAGCGCTTGATGCAACAGCAATCTCAAGAGTCCCAGCAGAAGTTTCATCACCAGAGACCATCGCGCGGAGTTCAGCAAGTGCCTCCGAAGATCTTGATTGCGCCTCTTGATGCCGGATTTGGGGATCTTGATCATCTCCAGCTAATCGCATGCGGTCAATCAAGGCAAGGGCGAGCTCAGGGTGAGTCTGCCAAGTCTGGGATCGTAATTCCCACTCGTTTGGGCCGCGACTTCCAAAGTTCATTAAAAGGTTGTCGAACGCAATATCAAACTCACTGTTTTCCAATTCAGATATCCTGTCAGCGAGGTTCTCTAAACCAGTCTCAAATTCTCGTGTCAGCGTGGGAGATCCACGTACAATTCGACTGATCTCCCACATGGCGAAACTTGGAGTTGCTGAAGCGATTCCACCCAGACCTCCAGCTATTCGTAAATCCAAACCTGGTTTTCCGAACCCCAAGGCAAGCCCAGTGATTGCACCCATGGTGACAGACGCAGCAGCGCTGGCCTCACTGTGAGTTGAAAATATCTCAGCGAAAAGAGGCATCATGTCCCGCATTCGCTGAATAAGATCCTGGTCATTAATCGACTCTAAGTCAGGTCGGTTCTGAACAATCGACTCGACCATTTCACTCAGTTCCTCAACTTTGGGGAATTCAGTGGCAGTCATCCACGAAAACATCAACGCGTCGACACGTGCAGTAATCTCCGCATCCTCATCTTTCGGCCGCGGCTGATACGGAGGCAACGCCGAAGAACTGCCAAAAAATCCCATATCTACCATTTCAGGAGTCATCCCAGAAGACCGCGCTCCCATAAGTCTGGCAACACTTAAATTGAGATACATATATCCACCGAAAATCTCAAACATGAGTTTGTTCTCTGGATCAACTTCATCCGGGTCGATTGTGAACCGGTACATGAAATCTCTGATGCCCACATCCCCAGCTCCATGCCATGTGTGGTCGGCAGTCAGGGGAGAGACAGGATCAGGGAAAACTTCGCCAACGTTGCCTCTTGTGTAAATAGGAAAAGATTCAGATGGTGAATCATCGATAAACCAGCCAATTGCCATAAAACCCCCTTGCGCCCTCATTAATGTAGAACAACCATCAGAATATGTCAGATACGAAGAAACAAAAAGTGTTTAACATTTTTCACTGAAGCGGTTCACTTGACGGCGACTATCTCGCCATGAGGTACAAGAAAAAAACCATCAGGTTGAACCGCCCAGCGCTTGAATGCAGATGACAAATCATCGAGTAGATTCTGATCAGCCAAGCAGTGTTCAAGGACCTGCTCAGAAAATGTTGATTTTTGTATTCGTTCCGCCCACAGTCCTCCCCACCACTCCCTAGTATCAGGGGTAGAAAACGTCCAAGTGGAACTTGACGCTTCAATAGCAGAAAAAGGAATTTGGGAAGCCCATGAGAAAAGGTAACGCCCAGCATTCGCCACTACGTTGTTCTTCTCTGTCATTTGCTGATAGAGATCCATCCACTCAGTAAGCTTTGGGTCCATAGGAGCCCAAATCATCCCTCCATAATCGGCATCGCGGATCGCTACGATTCCGCCAGGGCGGACAACTCTGCGCATTTCTTTAATCGCAGCAACTGGGTCCGTCAAATGTTGGAGAAGCTGATGTGCATGGACGATATCGAAGCTATTGTCTTCAAAATCTAAGCGGTATGTATCTCCGGAAGTGAACGTACAATTTCCCAGTTGGTACACTTTC
>CAJWET010000008.1 GCA_913031515.1 uncultured Acidimicrobiaceae bacterium
TCGGGGGTACAAACCAAATAGAAGAATGAGTGCGAGAATGGGAGCCCAAGCTATCCATTCGTGTTTTTTCACATCTGTAATCTCTTCATTGTCAGCAAATTCATCTTTTGGAGTTCCCATAGCGGTCTTCTGAAGCATCCACAAGAGGTATCCCGCTGCTAGTACAGTACCAAGAGCTGCAACAACCATGTAACCGCGGAAAGTGCTCTCAGGGAGAATGGAAGCAGGATTGTAACTTGCAAGGATTGCCGGAAACTCCCCCCAGAACCCTGCAAGGCCGGGTAATCCTAGCGACGCCATAGTACAGAATCCGAGTATCCAACCTAAGCGCGGGGCAGAGACGAGCAGACCTCCTAATCTTCCCATATCTAAAGTGTGATACCGGTCTTTCATCGATCCTGCAATAAAGAAGAGCATCCCCGTGATCAGGCCATGAGCAACCATCCCAAAGATCGCTGCGTTGATACCAAAATCCGTGAGTGTGGAAATACCCAACATAACAAAGCCCATATGAGCTACGGAAGAGAAGGCGATAAGCCTTTTCATATCCCGCTGCGCTAGGCATCCAAGGGCTCCGTAAATAATACCTATGACCGCCAACATGCCTATAAAGGGAGCCCAGGCAGAAGCGGCCTCTGGAAGCATTGGAATAGCGATTCGAATAAACCCATAGGTACCGAGCTTCAAAAGGACTGCAGCTAGTATGACCGAACCGACTGTTGGCGCTTGGGTGTGAGCATCAGGTAACCAAGTGTGGAATGGGAACATTGGAACTTTTACTCCAAAACCTACGAACATTCCTGCGAATATCCAAAGTTGTGCAGACCGACTAATACCTAATGATGCTCCCTCAGAAAGAGAAACGATGGAGAAAGTGTTTACCTGATCACCCACGATCGAACCATCAGCCAAGAAATACAAAGCCAAGAAGCTAACAAGCATCAGAGCTGATCCAAACATTGTGTACAGGAAAAATTTAAGTGAAGCGTAACGTCGGTCCTCCCCGCCCCATACAGCAATCATGAAGAACATCGGTAGAAGGACAACTTCAAAGAATACGAAGAAGAGAATCAAGTCCTGAGATGCAAATGTGCCTATCATCCCTGTTTCAAGGATGAGGATGAGGGCCAAAATAGCTTTCGGGTTTCGCGGTTCGGGAAAATGCCCAAAAGTGTAAACCAGGCAAAGCGGGACGATAAGTAACGTTAACGCTATTAATGGGAGAGACATACCGTCTACACCAAGGATGTAACGGCTATTAATTACATTGATCCATTCCTTATCAACGACATACTGCAGGTCTCCTGACTTTCCATAATCAAAATCGAAAAGCATGAAAACGCCCAATGCTGCTGTTACCAATGTGGTCGCTAAGGCTGCTACTTTGATCAGTTCCTCCTGGGCTTTGGGTATCAGCATTACGATGGCCGCCCCAAGAAGAGGAAGAAATACCATAAGGCTTAGAAGCCAGTTATTGTCATATTCCATATCAGGTTTCTCCTAAACAAACACAATAAGTAAGCCAGCCAAAATTGTGGTGGCCGCGAACATAATTGCGGCATATTGGTGAATTTTGCCGCGTTGGATAATAGTACGAGTAGTTTCACCAAGACCTTCAGATGCTCTACCTGAAAGATTCACTACTCCATCAACCATGTTTTGATCGATCTTCTCATATACGAAAGTGGAGACGCGCGCCGTCTGCTTCCCTACTTGATTGACTGCCTCATCAATTCCTTTTTGATTAGTCCAATAGATAGCATCTGCTACGGGGCCCTTAGTCCCATTGGCAATAACGTCTGTGTAGAGATGGTCCAAATAATACTTTTGTTTTAGAATGGTATGCCCTGCTTTCGCTATTCTATTTTTCTCTGTCAAGCCGTTTGCTAATTCAGTAGATGCTGGACTCTGAGCGTTAACCTTAATGAAGAAATAGTATCCGGCTGCACTAACGCCAATGAGGGCAACGACCGTTGAAAAAATCGCCAGTGACCAGCTTGGGGTTCCATGGGCTATGGGCGGGAAGTACGTTGCGACTGGCTCCACATAGTGACCGAATCTTTCTTGCCATCCGGATTTACTTCCAGATAGGAAACCTACAGGGAGGTTCAAGAAACCAGCTCCAGTAGCCATCGCTGCAAGAATAACTAGCGGGATGGTGATCCGTTTTCCTGACTCTTGGGGGTCTCCATGTCCATGAGTATCACCGCGGAATTCTCCGAAAAAGGTTAGGTAAATAACTCGGGTCATATATGCGCAGGTAAGAGCGGCTCCAATAATACCCATAACCAAAGCAAATACATAGGTTCCGTTGCCTCCGGTACCTCCGAACATACCCCAACCTCCGGTGCCTACAAGTATCTCGTCCTTTGACCAGAAGCCCGCTAGGGGTGGAAGTCCCATCAATGCGATTGTGCAGACAACGAATGTCTTATATGTAGTGGGCATAAATTTCCGCATTCCACCCATAGATTTTTTCATGTCAAAACTGTGGACTGCATGACTGACAGATCCGGCACCTAGAAACAAGCCGGCTTTAAAGAAGGCGTGGGTGAAAAGGTGGAAAACAGCAGCGGTCCATGCCCCTACCCCTAGAGCCATAACCATATACCCAAGCTGGGAAACCGTTGAGTAAGCTAAGACTTTCTTTATGTCATCTTGGACAAAGGCTAAAAGGCCCGCCCCTACAAGTGTCACCGAACCAACAAGAGCAAGAATATTGAAGCTAGAACCGGCGATATCGTATCCTTCAAAGAAGACCCCATAGAGTCGAGCCACCATATATATTCCCGCAACCACCATGGTCGCAGCATGAATTAAGGCAGAGACTGGGGTGGGTCCAGCCATAGCGTCTGGAAGCCAGGTATGAAGTATAAATTGTCCTGACTTAGACATGACTGCAGCCGTAAGACACAAGGAAGCTACGAGGAGAGTCGAGTGTCCGATCTCATGGTTTATTGCTGCATTGTTAATCTCAATGATGCTCCAACTTCCAGCTGACCAGAAAAGGATGGACATACCGATAAGAAGGCCAATATCTCCTACTCGGTTAGTTAAAAAGGCTTTTAGGGCAGCATCGGAATTTGGTTTTTCCTCCCACCAATGCCCAATGAGCGCAAATGAGCATACTCCGACGAGTTCCCAGCCAACAATTGCTTGAAGGACATTCTCGCTGATGACGAAGAAAAGCATCGAGGAGGAAAAAAGACTGAGGAAGGCGAAATAGTGCGTGTAGCGCCGATCACCTGCGACATATTCGGTGGAGTAAATATGAACAAGGAGAGAGATTGCGGTAACGACGAAAAGCATCATTACGGCTAATCCATCGACCATAATGCCGACCTGAAAAGTCCGTCCGCCGCTCTCCCACCACGTGAACCTTTCTACAACGGGCTTGATCCCAACGGCGTCATGTCCATCATCTTCTTCCGCTGCCGCAAATACAGTTAAATCTTGACCAGATGCAAGTTCTAGTTCATTGGAATATGTTCCCTGAATTTCTTCACTCAAAGTTTCATGATGGTCGCCATCATTGTGACTATCATCTAGGTGCTTTTCTTCCTGATGCTGTTTCTGGTGTTCAACGTGACTATCTGCATTGTTCACCTGACCAATCCATTGTCCAGCGCAACATACAGCGAATATGAAAGCAACTGCTATCGATACGATGCCTAATTCAGCACCTTTATATTTCATCCGCTTTCCAAAAAAGAGAATAAGGACAAAGGAAATAGCTGGAAGAGCAGGGATAATCCATGCCTTCTCTAAAAACCATCCTCCGGCTTGGATCAACGACGTTGGGGCGTCACCTGTAAATGCGCTGAGAGCTACCATCTCACCCTTTCAGCGAGTCGACCGAGGAAAGGTCGATACTATTTCTATTTCGGAAAATTAGTAGAATGATAGCGAGGCCTACCCCCACTTCTGCAGCAGCAATGGCGATAACGAACAACGCAAATACTTCTCCAGCGATATTGTTCGTCATGGTTCCGAAGGCTACGAAGTTAATATTTACGGCATTTAGAATCAACTCGATGGACATTAGAACCATAACCCCGTTTTTTCGGGCAAGGACTCCATATATACCAATACAGAAAAGAACGGAACTGAGGAGAAGGAACTGTACTAGTAGCATTTATTCCTTCCTCGCAACCACTACTGCACCGATGAGAGCCGCAAGTAAGAGAACTGATACTGCTTCGAAGGGAACAATGTAATCAGCAAAAATAGAATCGGATACCATCGCGGCATTCGTCACTGACTCACGGGGCAACTCGGTGTCTCGAAATGTATCGATTAAAGCATAGGTCATAACTCCAAACATCAAGGCGGCGATAACTGCTGGAAGTACCCTGTTAGGCATATTTAGGTCAGCTTCTTCTCCAAGGCTCGCTTTAGTCAACATGACGCCAAATAGCAGTAGGACTACTACTGCACCGATGTACACGAGTATCTGGGTAACACCTACAAACTCTGCTCCGAGAAGTAGAAATTGGCCGGCTACTCCAGCTAATACGACAACGAGCCAAAGAGCGGCATGAATCACATTTTTTGTTGTAACTACCTTGAATGCAGAGCAGATCATGACAAATGCTATGATCCCGAAGAAGACATTTTGTGCGACCATCAGCGAGGAACCTTCCTCTGCTTTTGTTCTGACCCAGCTTCGTATTCCTCGAAGTCAGGAACAGTATGCATCCACTCGCTAAGACGTTCCTTATCGTGGAGTAGATCTGCAAGGCGCAGTTCGGAGAATTCGTATTCGGGTGTCCAGAAGAGAGCATCGAATGGACAAACTTCTACACAGATACCGCAGTACATGCATAGGGAGTAGTCGATATCGAATCGATCCAGTGCGTTAACTTTCCGAGGTTGCCCTCCTGCCCGTCTGGGCGGGGCTAACTCTTTATGGCCTTCAATGTATATACACCAGTCAGGGCATTCTCTGGCACATAGCATGCATGCGGTGCAGTTTCCTTCGTGGAGAGCTATGACACCTCGAGCTCTAGTGGGAGGGGCCTCTTTCTCATGTGGGTATTGGACAGTTAGCGCTCCTACGCTTGGCTTTGGAATAGGATTCTTAATTCCACCTGGAAAAATAGTCCTCATCATCGTCCGGAAAGTTATCTTAAGGCCTTTAAGCATTCCTGGAATTTGCGACATTATACGACCACCTTTAGAAGGCCAGTCAAGGTAATATTTGCGAGACTCAAAGGTATGAGGAATTTCCATGCCAACCGTTGCAGTTGATCCTCACGGAATCTTGGGAAGGTAAATCTAAACCAAAAGATAAGGAATGCTATAGCCATCATTTTGCCAGCAAGGATCAATGGCCCTATTACATTGAAAATATCGTTCGTTGGGTCGATTCCGGGGACATACCATCCACCAAAGAAAAGTACTGCGGCAATAGCAGAAAAGACGGCAGCGGATGCAAATTCTCCGATGAAGAAAAGTAAGAACCGAATTCCAGAATATTCCGTAAGGTATCCGGTCACGAGTTCTGATTCGGCTACTGGCATGTCGAAGGGAGCTTGCGTAAGTTCAGCCTGAACAGCAACCATAAAAATGAAGAACCCTATGAACTGGGTGAATATGAATGGATTCCCAATTCCACCCCATCCGAGGATCTCCCCTTCCGCTTGAGCGAGGACTATGCCCTGCATATTCATCGTTCCAGCTTGAATAACGACACCAACTACAGCGAGAATTAATGGAAGTTCATATGCGATTAGTTGCCCTGCAGCACGAATACCACCAAGCAGTGAGTATTTATTTGCCGAAGACCAGCCGGCCATCAAGATTCCTATGACCGACACAGAAGAGACTGCCATTGCAAAGTAAATACCAGCATCGAGGTCCACAAAAATAGCATCAGGTCCTGCCGGAATGATAACCACTAATAAGAAGGTGGACATAAGCACTACGAACGGTGCTGCAGCGAAAACAAACTTGTCTGCTTTGGTTGGGAAAATATCTTCTTTCTGTAACCATTTTCCAACTTCAGCAAGTAACTGCATTGATCCGTAGGGACCTGCTTCCATGGGGCCTAACCTGCTTTGCATAAATGAAATAGCTTTGAATAGGTAGAGGTAGACGATGGTGCCCGCAGGAAGAAGAACGGCAAGAAGCCCAATAGGTACTTTGATTAGGAATGTTTGCTGCCACCATGCGGGGTCTAGGGCGAGAACACTTATCATCGGTCAATGTCCCCCAAGATGAAATAGAGAGAAGCGAGGATCGAAATGATATCAGGAACGAAAACACCCTTCAGTAACCACGGGGCAATCGAAATATTGGAAAAACTTGCTGATCTAATTTTCACTCTAAACGGTGTCAGATCTCCTTGGCTCACAACATAGAACCCCATTTCCCCAAGCGGGTTTTCGGTAGCGACATAGGCTTCTCCAGCTGGAACTTTTATGATTAGAGGAACTTTTGCCATAATTGGCCCTGCTGGGATTCCATCCAGTAGCTGTTCAATTATGTTGCATGCCTCGCGTGTCTCCTGTAACCGAACCCAAAATCGGGAAAACGAATCACCATCAGGATGAGTCCAAACTTTCCAATCAACCTCGTCGTATACCAAACCAACGTTTGCATCTCTCCTGATATCCCAATCAACCCCAGACCCTCGAAGGTTCGCACCAGATAATCCATACGCCAATGCAACATTCGGCGGTATCACACCTATACCCCTGGTACGGGCTTGGAAGATCTCATTTCCAAGCACGAGCTCTTCCATTTCATCACAGAAATCTCGCATCTTGCCGATCACGGATCCAGTTTCCTCAATCCAACCCTTTGGAAGGTCATCTTTTATGCCCCCGATGCGATCAAAATTCGGATGGAATCGGCCGCCAGTAACACGCTCAATCTGGTTGAGCACAAATTCACGGTCACGAAATGCATAGAAAACCGGAGTTGTTGCACCAACCTGAACTGCCATATCCCCTAAAAACAGTGAGATATTTGCTATTCGACTGAGCTCAAAGAGCACGGTGCGTATCCATTGAGCACGAGGAGGTGCTTCTACCTCCATAAGTTGTTCAGCGGCGAGAATAAAAGGAACTTCATTAGCGAAACTTCCCAGCCAGTCAATCCTGTTTATAAGTGTGGTGACTTGGGGGTAAGTACGCACTTCAGTGAGTTTCTCATAGCCACGATGCATGTACCCCATGATCGGTTCAGCAGCTACAACTTTTTCTCCGTCGAGTTTAGCCACAATACGTAAGGTACCGTGCGTAGCGGGGTGTTGAGGTCCTAAATTCAGGGTCATACCTTCATTTGTCTCGACTTCGACATTCACGCGGGCATCAGCCGCTTGTGCAGCTATGTAGGCCATCTGTTCGCTTTCAGTGGTTGCCATTACTGATCATCTCCAGGTAGAAGTTCCATATCAACGATTCCTGGCCAAGGCTTCATTCTTCTGGATAGGAGTGGATAATCTTTTCGCAGTGGATGCCCTTCGAAGTCACCAGGGAGATAAATATTTCGAAGGTCCGGATGTTCATCGAATGTTAATCCGAACATCTCTCGGGCTTCCCTTTCATGCCAGTTGGCGCCGGGGTAGATAGGTATGAGTGATAGGGCTCTAGGGTCATTATCAGGAAGATCTGCTTTGATCATGACACCTATTTTTCTGGAGATAGAGTAAACACGGCATATCAATTGAAATCGTGTTTCCCCTCCCGTATATCCCCATTCCATCTCTTTTTGGTCGTTGTCTTCAGGCTCTTCGTTTAGTTTGTCTTGCTCCGTCTCGTGCTCGCGCCCATAGGGAGATGGCATCCAATCGATTGCCGACAACCAATCAAAAAACTTGCAGTCGAGGTCTTCTTTGGCAACCTTCGCAGCAAATCGCCAATCTTCGATTGCTACTCGAATCCATAGACCTCTCATAGGTGCAATGTGCGAATTCAGCAGTTTTCCATCCAATTCTCTTTCAAGGACCGTAAGTGCTGCTTCAGCGTGCTCGTCGGTAACAACGATTTCTTCCTCAGTTGCTTCAGCCTCATCATTTTTTTCTGGTGATGCAGAATCCTCTGGTTCAGCTTGCTGCTGTGCTTCGGCTTTCTCTCTGGCAGCCTGTGCTCGTTTAAGAAGGTGATCGGGTATTTCAGCCATAGTGCTCCTTCGAGCAAACTGAAGTTGTTCTGATCGGGAATCTATTCAACAACAATGGGATCCCCTTTCCATCTTTCAGCCATATCTTCATTCATGATGCGTTCTTGGAGAAGAACAATCCCTTCAAGGAGAGCTTCAGGGCGTGGTGGGCACCCCGGAACGTACACATCTACTGGGATAATCTGATCAACGCCTTTAGTAACGGAGTATGAATCCCAGTAAGGCCCGCCGCAATTGGCGCATGAACCCATAGAAATAACATATTTCGGGTCTGGCATTTGTTCCCAGAGACGCCGGACCACCGGAGCCATTTTGTCGGTGACTGTTCCAGAAACAACAAGAAAATCAGCTTGTCGCGGACTAGCAGGGAGAGGGATAACTCCTAAACGCATTACATCATAACGTGGAGAAGCAAATGCTGCCCCCATCTCGATCGCACAACACGCCAATCCCCATTGATACACCCACATTGAATACCGTCGGCTCATATTAAGGAGTTTCGTCAATGGTTTTGGGATTTTTCCAGATTCTACAAGGCCCACAGCGCCTCCATACATGCTCCAATTTTTCTTGCCCCTATAACCATTTCAGGACTCCCTTGCGCCAGGCGTATAGAAGGCCGAGCAAAAGAATAAAGATAAATATCGCCATCTCCACAAGACCGAAATATCCGTATGTCTCCAATCTGGTTGCCCATGGAAAGATAAAGACTGCCTCAACATCGAACATGACAAATAGAAGAGCAAATATGTAATAGCGGATGTTGCTTTGAGCCCAGCCTGTCCCAATGGGGTCTACCCCAGATTCATATGAGAGATATTTTTGGTCTTGCTTTCGCGAAGGACGAATGAGAGCGCTTAATCCGACGAACGCGCCAACTAAAGCGCATGCAAGGACGCCAAATACTGCGACAGTAAGATAGCTGCGGAGAAAATCGGACACTGCGTTTGAGACTAGTAAGTAAGGGGCATATGGGCCAACGTGTAAAGCCCTAACTTAGCCCAAAGTTTGGCAGTTTCGGTGGTCTACGAGTTAATCCTTGGATGGAAAATAGTTCTTCTTTACCCAAATCAGAGGATAGGGAGTGCATCACGAGCTAACTCCACGATCGGGTGTGGCCAAATCCCGAAAATGAGTGTGAATCCTCCGGAAATTAGCAGGACAAATCCGACTTGAATCCGAATAGGAATATTTGCACGTGCTTGCCTATTACTAATCGGATCTGATTCTGTTTCACCAGTCATCCACATTTTTACCAAGATCTTTAAGTACAAAAATGCTGCAATGACAGCAGTAACCATTGCTGAAATTGCTAGACCGTATGAACGAGCTTCGATAGCTGCTTCAATAACATAAAACTTTGCGAAGAAACCCGTCGTCAATGGGATTCCAGCCTGGCCGAGAAGAAAAATAGTAAATACTGCTGCAAGAATAGGCCGACGGTTCGATAGGCCCTCAAAATCATCTAAAGTCGGTTGCCCACCGTTTAAGCCACCAACGATAGAAACAACTGCAAAACTTCCTAACACCATAAAAGCGTACGTTATTAAGTAGAAAGAAACTGAAATAACTCCATTTTCGGATCCGGATTGAAAGCCAACAAGGATATAACCTGCATGGCTAATGGACGAATAAGCCAGCAAGCGTTTGACATCGGTTTGGACAATTGCCATAAAGGACCCTACAACTAATGTTGCTATTGCAAGACCGTAGATTATTGGCTTCCAATCGGTTTGGTAGGAGGCAAACGCTCCATAAAAAACGCGAATAAGCGCCGCAAATCCCGCTGCTTTCACTGCTGAAGCCATAAATGCAACAAAAGGGGTAGGGGAACCTTGATAAACGTCGGGCGTCCAAAAATGGAACGGTACTGTCGCGACTTTAAATCCAAGGCCGATAAGAACCATCGAAATTCCCGCTAATAGCAATGCGTCATTAGTTAGTTCAGTGGACTCTAGAAAGTCTCGAATAGCAACGAGACTCGTTGATCCTGTAGCTCCATAGATAAGAGCCATCCCATACAGAAGGAATCCCGATGCAAATGCACCAAGGATAAAGTATTTCATTCCAGCTTCCTGAGACTGAACTCGCCGCATATCCATAGCGGCAAGCACATACGCTGCGATTGATAGAACTTCAATGCCAAGAAATAGCACTATAAGGTCACTTGCTCCCGCCATTGTGATTCCACCAGAAGCGGAAAGCATGATGAGTACGAATGGCTCAGGCCCTGATATCCCTTCATTGATTAGGTATTCGCTAGCCAAACATGCAACAAGAACCACTGAAACGAGTATGAGAAAAGTGATTATAAGGGAAAATCCATCCACGCTAAAGCCGCCCGCGATAGTGCTAAATGGGCCCCTCTCATTGTCTTGAACGCGAACCCATAGTGGTATAGCTGAGATCAAGCTTGCTAATGCCGCGAGTCCTGTATAGACAGCATAAAACGAAGAAGGAAGGTCTTTGGGGGCGATTGAGGCAACAGTCAGTAGAAAAATACTAGCTCCGCACAGAATGAGTAGTGGAAGTAACGCCACCCAAGCTATGTCAGGAGTTGTAATTGTCGAAGCAAAGATAGTTTCAGTGGAAAACGAGGACATTACTGGTGCCCTCCTTTATCGTGATGGTCATCTGATTCGTGATGACCCCCATGATTGTGAGAGTCCTCAACTAAATCTGCAAAGGAGCTTCGTGTACCTACCGTCGGAGTAGGTTCTCGGAATGCTCCACCTTCAACATGTTCTTCGACATGAGCAACCAATCTATCTACTGCCGGCTCGATTCTATTGAGCATCGGCTTGGGATAAACCCCTAAGTAAACAATTGCGACAATAAGAGGAAGCAGGATGAGGCGCTCCCAAGGAGTTAAATCTTTAGTCTGATCCTCCGCTGACTCTTCCGGCCCATGGAAAACTCGTTGGTAGGCCCAAAGGAGATATAAGGCAGCAAGAACAACCCCTACAGCCGCTACCACGGCCCACCATCGGTGCGCTGTGAAGGCACCAAGGAGAATGAGGAACTCACCGACAAACCCATTAAGCCCTGGTAACCCTATTGACGAAAGCATAACGATAGTGAAAGCACCAGCAAGAATAGGCGCAGACTTTTGAATGCCGCCAAGTTCAGCGATTTCTCTCGTGTGTTTTCTTTCGTAAATAATTCCTACGAGAAGAAAAAGGGCCCCTGTTGATATCCCATGGTTGATCATTTGGACTGTTGCGCCTTGAATCCCCTGAGTATTTAAAGCAAATGTTCCAAGGATGATGAAACCTAGGTGGGCAATTGAAGAGTATGCGACAAGTCGTTTTAAATCACTTTGCATAGTAGCTACAACCGCACCGTAGAGAATCCCAATCACCCCTAGAGTTAAAAATACTGGAGCAAAAAAATGAGATGCCTCAGGGAAAAGGAAAAGGCCGAAACGGATAAATCCGTAAGTTCCTAGTTTTAACATTACGCCGGCAAGGATAACTGAACCGGCAGTTGGAGCTTCGGTGTGGGCATCTGGTAACCACGTGTGTACTGGAAATAGTGGAACTTTAACTGCGAAAGCAAGAGCAAATCCAAGGAAAAGGATACGACCAGTAGCCGTTGAGATTGCAGGATTTCCAGCTATCTCTAAAAGATTAAACGTGATGTCACTACCGGCATCTCTTGAGTGGAGAGATGCCAAAGCAATGATGCTCACTAGCATGATCGCTGACCCGAGCATAGTGAATAGAAAGAATTTTGTTGCCGCATATTTTGCGTTCCCATGCCCCCATTTTCCGATAAGAAAATACATAGGAATCAGCACTATCTCGAAGAACACGAAAAACATGAAAAGGTCAAGCGCAACAAATGCTCCCATGCAGCCAGACTGGAGAATGAGAAGCCAAATGTAATATGCCTTGTGGTTATGGGATGGATTTATCGCCACTATGGCCAATGGGAATAGAAGTCCTGTAAGCACAACGAGGAAGAGTGAGATGCCATCGATACCCGCAAACCATTGGATGCCAAGACTTTTAATCCATGTCGCTTGGGAAATAAATTGGAAATCAGAATTGGTTTCAAACGCAGTGAGAATCCAGATAGATATAGCTCCTACCATTCCAGAGAAAAGGGTCGCTACTAACTTGTGTAAACCGCTTCGAGCTGATGGAGTCAAAGCTACCGCGAAAGCTCCGATAATCGGAAGAATAACCAACGCAGGGATGGTGGGGAAAGAGGGCTCGGTCGATGCTAGAGAAGAGGCAAAGAAAGTAGATCCCATTAGAAATTCATCCTTGTGATGAAATACACGACGACGACGATGCTGCCAAAGACCATACCTAGCGCGTAGGTTCGAATTAGCCCTGTTTGGAAGACTCGCATTTTTGTCCCGAGTAGTTGTGTAAGTCGACCTGTCCCATTAACGGCGCCATCAATAACGGTCTTGTCAAACCATGCGAATGAGGCAAATAGTTTTCTTCCTGGGCCGCCCATAAAATTACTAACCCATTGATCAAAACCCCAAGCATCTCGGAGTATCTTTGGCTCTACGATGTTTGACGCAATTCGATTCCATCTATATATATAGACTGCGAGACCAATGCCTACCGTTGCGCCGGCGATTGCTACCATAGCCAAAATCCATTTCGTTGCTCCGGATGCTGAAATATGGACTTCGTTTCCAAACAGAATTGGTTCGAGCCAACTCTCTAGGAGCTTTGTGTCATGGGTAAATGGGAGGTTGAGCACCCCGGCGACCACTGCAAGTAGGGCCAATACGATGAGGGGGACGGTCATAATCCACGGGGATTCATGTGGCTGTGACGTTTGGTGTTCGCTGGATTCATCTTCAGAAGAAATCTCTTCAAGTTCTTGTTTGTCCTCGTTTTGAGAGGTTTCAACTTCTTTCCACTTAGGTTCTCCAAAGAAAGTCATAAATACCAGACGACTCATGTAGAACGCCGTTAAGACAGCAGCGATCAGCAGAAGCACCCAAGCAACCCGATTTTCGTTCCATGCTGCAAGAAGGACTTCGTCTTTCGACCAGAAGCCTGAAAACGGTGGAACTCCTGCGATAGCAAGCCAGCCAAGAATAAAAGTGGCAGCAGTCAACGGCATCGCCTTGGCAAGGCCTCCATACCTTCTCATATCTTGCTCATGGTGCATGCCGTGGATGACAGAACCAGCTCCAAGGAAGAGAAGCGCTTTGAAGAAAGCATGGGTAACCATGTGAAAAATCGCTGCTACATATAGTCCCGAACCTACTGCGACAAACATAAATCCAAGCTGACTGACGGTTGAGTATGCTAAAACTTTCTTGATGTCATTTTGAGCTACTGCCGCTGCAGCTGCGAATAGAGCTGTGACCAACCCAACTATCCAAATTAGATTAGTTGACCAATCACTAGCTATAGCAAGGACTGGGTTCATCCGTGTTAGTAAATAAACTCCGGATGTGACCATAGTGGCAGCATGGATGAGTGCTGAGACCGGAGTTGGGCCTGCCATTGCATCCGGAAGCCAGAGATAGAGGGGGAATTGGGCTGATTTTCCCGCTGCTCCGATGAAAAGCATAACGACTATAATCGTTGCCGTCGTTTGGGAAATGAGACTCCCTTCAATCGTGGAAGAGAATATGTCACTGTATTTAAGTGATCCCACCTTAAAGAAGATAAAGAACATAGCCACCATAAAGCCCCAGTCTCCGACCCTGTTAGTGACAAAGGCTTTCTTCCCGGCCGAGGCATTCGTAGCATCTTCAAACCAAAATGAGATCAGGAAGTAGGAGCAGACCCCAACTCCTTCCCATCCTAAGAACGTCATCAGTAGGTTGTCTCCAAGGACCAGAATGAGCATAGAAAAGACAAATAGGTTTAGGTATATAAAGAACTTCGAAAAGTTTGGATCTCCATGCATATAACCAATCGCATACATGTGTATGAGAGTGCTAACTCCAGTTACAAAAAGAACCATCGTGATGGACAGAGGATCTCCTAAGAACCCCATCGAGACAGATAACTCCCCAGAAGGTATCCATTCAAATAGGTTCAGTTCGTAGACACGATTCGCACTGTCCTTAGATAGGAGTCCTGAAAACACTATGACAGCTGCAATGAATGAAGCTCCAACCATTGTTGTAGCAATCCATCCGGACGCTGGTTCTCCTAATCGTCTTCCGGTGAGACTTAATACGAGAAACCCTAAGAGAGGGAAGAGAGGGATAAGACAAAGTAAATCTTGCACATTATCCCCTTAGAACCGAAACTTCATCGACGGATGCCTTGGGACGTCGGCGCATAACAGCAACCACGATTGCAAGACCTATGACAACTTCGGCAGCTGCTACAACGAGAACAAAAAGGACAGAAACTTGCCCTCCAAGGTCGCCCATATCCTTTCCGAAGGATACAAAGGCTAAATTTGCCGCATTTAGCATCAATTCGATGCACATGAACATAATGAGCGGATTCCTGCGGACAAGAAGCCCTATAGACCCTATGACAAATAACATTGCTGAAAGAGCGAGGTAATAGCCAGGTCCGATCGTAAGAGCGAAAGTCATTCGTCCATCATCTCCGAACCAGATTTAGGTTCAGTCACGGGTTCATGGCCCGCAATCTCGTCCTCGCAAACTTCTTCTACAACTACTGAAGATTGGTCGGATTGTTCTATTTGAAAGAAAGCTGATACTTCAGTTTCGGGGATACTTTCAAATTCTATTTTTGGACGTCGAGATAACACAACTGCTCCAACTACAGCAATTGTGAGAAGAAGAGCGGTTAGTTCAAGTGCGAAAACGTATCTGGTCGAGAATAGTGATCTTCCTATATCGTGAATATTCTCTTCTGGGGCAACGATGGTCCCATCGCCAAGTTCAGTTACTTGCTCTATAGCCAGCCCACCTTCGGAAGGTAGGAAAGTAGCTTCCTGCGGCGGTACTCCAGTTACTTCACCTGCTGTAGCTATACCGATAAGAGTCCCAATTACAAGGAACCCTACTAAAGCCAAAAGCGCTAAATGGCGTTGCCCGATAATAGGCTCGGTCCGAATATTCTCTGCTCGATCGACTCCAAGCAACATAATCACGAAGAGGAACAAGATCACTATTGCTCCCGCATACACGATGATTTGAACAGCAGCTAGGAAGTAAGCCTCTAGGTTTATGAAATGAATCGCGATTCCGAAGAGAGTTGCAACAAGTGAAAGAGCTGCATGTACGGGGTTTTTAAGAAATACAACTCCGCATGCGCCAGCTAAAACCACTCCAGCAGCAATAAAGAAAGTCACTGCCTCCATTAATGAACCTCTTCTTCAGATGTAGATTCTTGTCCGACTTCAGTACCCTCTTCAGGTCGTTGACCAGTTTCAGGTTGACGGGTTCCGTAACCTAACTCTCCAGCCCACTGGACAAGACCAACAAAATCAGCTGAACCGGATGGGGATGTTGCCCGCATCCATTCAGAAGTATTTTCGTCTTCCCCTTCCCTCCAATCTTCCCAAGGAAGATTCTGTGGCTTTCCGTCATCTCCAACCACTAGTTCTTCTTTTGTGTAGATAGCTTGTTCTCTATCCATAAAGGAAAATTCAAACAGCTTTGTTTCAGTTATTGCTTGCGTGGGGCAAGCTTCAACGCAAAGGTCACAATGGATGCACCTCAGATAGTTGATCTCATAAATGAAACCAAAGCGTTCGCCGGGCGAGGTGGGATTTGCTGGGTCATTGTCTGCTCCTCGGACATAGATGCAATTAGCTGGACATACGCTTGCGCATAGTTCGCAACCAATACATTTCTCCATTCCATCCTCGTATTTATTGAGCACATGGCGGCCATGGAGACGAGGCGGCTTTATTCTTTTTTGATCTGGATAGTTCGTTGTAACGACTTTCCCAGACTTTGAGGCATGATTGAGCTTCCCGAATGTAACTGCAAACCCTTTGAAAAAATTAAGGAAACTCATATCTTAATCTCCCTCTTAAAGTCCCTGAATGAAGAAGAAACGTCCTAGCTATCATCCGAACACCTCTTCACCTTCTCTATCTCTTCGCTTTTGACCTTTCTGGATCGCACTCATGAGCAAAGCACCGAAGACCAAGATTACAACGATGCTAATCAATACAATGAGTATCTGGGCTGGTCCGCTTCCATATCCTCGGTCTTCAAAGATGTCCAGTGCAGCTATAAGCAAAACCCAACCCAATGCTAATGGGATCAGCAACTTCCAACCTAGATCCATGAGTTGGTCATATCTTGGCCGAGGTAGTGTCCCCCGCATCCAGACAAAGGTTGATGCGAAAACAAAGACTTTACCCATGAACCATAAAAGCCCCCAAAGCCATGCTGGTCCAAAGTTAGGGTAGTAGCCGCTAGGACCTCCGAAAAAGAGGGTCACCATTACAGCAGACATTGTTATGACATTCATGAACTCTGCCATGTAGAAAAGCGCGAACCTTATTGAGCTGTACTCGGTATGGAAACCACCCACTAATTCTTGCTCTGCTTCTACTAAGTCGAAGGGAGGTGAGTTCAGCTCAGCAGTAGCTGCGATAAAGAAAATGAAGAAAGGGACGAATCCCGTGACGACAAGGCCCCAATCTGGAATCCCGTTACTTTGTTGAAGAGCTATGTCATGAGTAGATAATGTTCCCGTTTTGAGGAGAACTGCTACTAGGGCTAGGCCGAGGGCGGCCTCGTAACTCACCATCTGTGCTGATGCACGAACTGAACCAAGGAGTGGATACTTCGAACCCGATGACCATCCAGCCAACATGATTCCATATACCGCGATGGAAGACATTGCAAGGACGAAAAGAATACCCACATGCGGGTCGGCTACTTGAACGAATGTTTCATTCCCAAACCAAGTAACAGTTCCATCTCCATCGCTACTGAAATCCCCTGCTACAGGGACCACGCAAAATACAAGTAGCGCTGGAACTATCGAAATAAATGGGGCAAGTTTAAATACGAATTTGTCAGACTTATTCGGAATCAAATCTTCCTTGAAGAAAAGCTTGATCCCGTCAGCGAGTGTTTGCAGAATACCAAATGGGCCTGCTCTATTCGGACCGATCCTGTTTTGCATAGCCCCGATCAATTTCCTCATCCACCAGATATAGAGCATCACAGAGACTAGTAGTAGAGAAAACGCGACGAGCACTTTAAGGAGGACTATGAGTAAGATCTCGAATGTCCCAGCGTCACCTAGGAAAAGAGGGTCTAAGCCACTAAAGATCATTGTTGTTCCCCACAGTAGGATCGATTCGTATATCGATGCTATGAGAACCATCGATAAGGAGCTCTCTTGGATCAGCTCCATCAAGATTTCCGTACATTAAGGCGGAAGACCTTGGTACCCGATCATCTACTTTCACCACAATGGGTACACTGAGACCTCCAGAAGTAACTTCGACTAAAGCGCCTTCTTCAATACCTAACCTTTCAAAATCGTATTTGTTGATTCTCAATTGAGCTGATTCTGCCAAAGACCGTAATGATGGTGACATCTGTGTGATGGTTCCTTGATCAAACATCCTTCTTCCTACGATTAATCTCATTGCATAGGAATCAACTGGCCGAGTTTCCAATCTTTCCTGTGATGGAGTGAAAGGGATCCGACCTGTTGCTGTAATTAGATAACCATTTTGATCATCATCTAACTGTCTATAGTCTAGGTTCCCATGGACAGCGGAACGTGAAATAACCTCTTCCCAAATATCCTCAGGAGTTTCTATCCCAAGGTCATAGCCGAGACGGTGAGCGATCTCTGCGGCAATCATCCAATCTGGTCTCGCTGTACCGGGTGGGGTTACTTTCTGACGAATAGGAGTGATACGTCCTTCAACATTAGTATGTGACCCATTCACCTCGAGAAATGATGCCGCGGGTAAAACAACATCGGATTCATACACTGATGGTGTAACGAAGAGATCTACAGCGATGACGATCCCAGCATTCCGTAAGGCGGATTCCGCTAGAGGACGATCTGGAAAATCAGAGATTGGATCGGCTCCAAGGAGGAACAAGGTATCAACCTTTCCATCAGCAGCGTTTTGAA
>CAJWET010000009.1 GCA_913031515.1 uncultured Acidimicrobiaceae bacterium
TCATTATTGATCTTTGAATTGGAGCCGCCGATCTCCACCTAGGTAAAAGTGATGCATGAATATTAATAAAACCTTTTTTAGTTAAACTTAATATTTCTTTTGGAATAATTTGGCCGTAATCAACACAGACAGAAATCGAAGGGTCCAATGTCCCTGTTGGCTTTCTTGACGTAGCGTTTTATCGAGATGATATCGGGCTGCGCCCAGTTTCTCCAAGAGAACCGACAGAGATCCCCTTCGACTTAAGCGCAAAGACCGTTGTACTAGTCGATGACGTCCTATTCACTGGAAGGACAATCCGCGCCGCTCTGGATGCAATAACAGATTTTGGCCGACCAGGTTCCGTGCAGCTTGCAGTGATGGTAGATCGGGGGCATCGGGAACTACCTATACGCCCAGACTTTATAGGTAAGAATATTCCGACCCGTAGAGACGAACTCGTCGATGTACAAGAAAATGGTGTTCGAATAGGGGAATATGAAAGGTCAACAGAATGACTTCCACCCGGCATATCAGAGGTATCGATGACCTAGGCAAAGATGGCATTTTAGAAATTATGGAACTAAGCAATCATTTCCTAGAAGTTAGCAATCGCAGGATCCCTAAAGTCCCTGCACTCCGGGGGAAAACGGTTGCTTGGCTGTTCTATGAAGACTCGACTCGCACTCGTCTTAGCTTCGAAACTGCTGCTAAACGATTATCTGCAGACACAATGAACTTCAGCATCTCCTCGTCCTCTGTCAAAAAAGGAGAAAGCCTTCGCGACACTATAGAAACAATCTCAGCTATGGGCGTTGATGCGGTAGTTGTTCGCCATAAATCAGTAGGAGTGCCGTGGTTGTTGCCTAAATGGACTGATGCTTCAATCATCAATGCCGGAGATGGGGCGCATGAACACCCGACACAGTCATTGCTTGATTGTTATACGATTACACAACAACTCGGCAGTGTTGCTGGAAAGCGAATTGTAATAGTTGGAGATATAAAACATTCCCGAGTAGCTCGATCGAATATCAAGGCATTCACCATGCTCGGTGCAAGTGTTGCCTTAGCTGCTCCACCAACATTATTGCCTCCGTCGATGACAAATTGGCCAGTCGACGTCATCATGGATTTAGATGTTGCTCTCAAAGAAGCCGATGTCCTGTATCTTCTCCGCATGCAACTAGAACGCCAAGAAGAATCATTGGTACCGTCACTGCGGGAGTACACAAATTTCTATGGTCTCACCACAGAACGTTCTCGAAAACTTCAGAAATCTTCAATAATTATGCACCCAGGTCCAATGAATCGAGGCGTTGAAATCTCTGGAGATGTACCAGAGCTCCCAAATACTGTAATAACTAACCAAGTAGAGAACGGGGTCGTAGTACGAATGGCCGTCCTTTATCATCTACTCGGTTCTGGGCTGGCACCGATTGGTTTGACACATGAGGACGGAACAGATGATTGAAACCGTGATTAAAGGTGGAAATGTCCTCGATAAAACAGGAACAAAGAAAGCCGATATTGGTATAGGGGACGATGGAAATATCATTGCAATTGAATCTGACCTTTTAGGAGAGAATGTAATTGATGCCTCTGGGTGTACTGTTACCTCTGGACTGGTAGATCTCAATTCTCACTTTTGCCAGCCAGGTGATGAAGAGACTGAAACGCTAGAATCGGGGACTCGAAGCGCCGTTCTGGGAGGCTATACGGCGGTGATGGTCATGCCAGACACAACACCAGCCATCGATTGCGCCGCAACTGTGCGAGAGATTCAAAGTTTACGTAACGAAGCTCTCTGCCACGTAGAAATCGCAGGATCACTTACCATGGATTGTCTAGGGGAAGAACTAGCTCCGATTGGTGAGATGGCTAATTTAGGTGTGACTTTTTTCACGGACGCAATACCTGAAACCCTCAATCCGCTCCTTGTCCGGCGAGCAATGGAATATGGGTCAAGATTTGATGTCACTATTGGAATAACTCCATTTGTTCAGGGAAATGGCCATATGCATGAGGGAGATGTTTCTTCAGACCTTGGGATTCAAGGCGTTGCGATAGAAGAAGAAGAGCTCCTAACGTATCAATTAGTGAAGCTGGCTCAACTCACCGGAGCTAAGCTGCACCTCCAACAGATCTCTTCTCCCAAAGCGATTGAAATCGCTACCGCCGCGAAAGCCACAGGCGTTCCAATAACGTGCGAAGTATCGCCACACCACTTTGTGTTTACTGATGAAGCGCTGAGAAGTTACGAATCAATTTACAAATTAGCTCCACCATTAAGGCCTAAAGGAGAAGTCGAAACACTCAAAAAGTTGATCACCAGCGGGAAAGTTGATGCAATAGCAACTTGCCACACGCCCAATCCTCAGCACCTAGTGGATCTTCCTTTCGAAGAAGCCCCCTTCGGAGGGATCGGATTGGAGACAGCCCTCGCTGTAGCTCTTACCGAATTAGGTGCACCTCTCACTCAAATCCTCTCAGTTATGTCATGGATCCCCGCAGAAATAGCTGGTATCGCAACATCACATGGAGGAGAACTGTCAGCAGGGAGACCAGGAAATCTCATTGTGATTGATGAGACTGTCCAATGGGATCCAATTGGCAAAGAAATGGCTAGCAAAAGCGCAAATAGCCCATTTGAGGGGCATCCACTCCAGGGGAAAGTAAGACATACCGTCGTGAACGGAGAAGTAGTAGTCCTCAACGGAGAGCTACAAAGATAGCAAGGGGAAAGATGGTTGAAATAAAGCAGGCCGCACTTGTTCTACAAGATGGAACGCTCTTTGAAGGTCAACTGGTGGGGTATGAACCTGATGAGAAATATACAAGCGGTGAAGTTGTATTCAACACTGCCTTAACCGGCTACCAAGAAGTCATCACTGATCCATCCTATGCAGGCCAAATCATCACATTTACGTATCCGCACATAGGAAATTATGGGATAAGTGACGAAGACTTCGAGAGCAGTCGACCTTTTTGTAGGGGGATCATAATTAAGGATCTAGCAAGGAGACACAGCAACTGGCGATCTGATACAGACATCCACACTTTCCTAGTTCAATCGAAAGTCTCGGGAATTTGTGGCATAGACACAAGGAGGCTTACACGTCATATACGTGAGGTCGGAGCAATGCCTGGAGCATTCGGAACTGCCGATGAGGGTACACTGCTTGCCGCTGCTAAGAAGGAACCAGGAACTAGCAACACTGATCTTGTCGCTGAAGTTACGTGCAACGAACCATACTTTGTTCCCGCAACAAAAGGCAGTGAATCGAATAGTAAAAAAATAGTGGCATTGGACTTTGGAATAAAGAGAACGATTCTTAAACATCTTTCTATGATCGGGGGAGTGCATGTAGTCCCTGCATGGACCTCAGTTGAAGAAGTTCTTTCCTATGAACCTAACGGGGTATTTCTATCGAATGGACCGGGGGATCCCGCTTCTATCCGATACGCACCAGAAACAATTTCCAGTTTGATAGGTGAAGTACCCATATTTGGGATTTGTCTTGGACACCAACTTTTAGGTAGAGCGATTGGTGCTGCCACTGTGAAGATGCCCTTTGGTCATCATGGCGCAAATCACCCAGTCAAAAATATGATTTCGGGTGAAATAGAGATAACCAGCCAGAATCATAATTTCGCTGTTGACGCGGATTCGCTTAATGGGAAAGCATCTATAACGCACGTGAATCTCAACGATGGAGTTTGTGAGGGAATGTCCCTTATCGATGCACATGCGTTCAGTGTTCAACACCATCCGGAAGCTGGACCAGGCCCACATGATAGCTCCTATTTATTTTCAGAATTTGACCAATTGATGGATAGGGTGAATGGCGGCCGGAATGCCTAAAAGGACCGACATAGAAAAAATACTCCTCATAGGTTCAGGACCGATTGTCATCGGCCAAGCATGTGAGTTTGATTACTCGGGAACTCAAGCTTGCCGAGTTCTCCGCGAAGAAGGATATGCCGTCGTTTTGGCTAACTCGAATCCTGCAACCATCATGACCGATCCGGACTTTGCAGACGCGACATATATTGAACCATTAACGGCAGAAGTTCTAACAAAGATCATTGAAGAAGAGCAGCCCGATGCTCTCCTTCCAACACTTGGTGGACAGACAGCTCTTAATTTAGCTATGGAATTAGTGGAAATAGGTGCACTTGAAAAATATGGGGTTGAACTTATCGGCGCTGATGCTGAAGCCATCGCAACTGCGGAAGATAGGGCACGATTTAAAGATGCCATGATAGAAATAGGATTACCAGTACCACGGAGTGGCGTCGCCCATTCAATTGACGACGCTGAAGAAATCATAAATGAACTTGGGCTTCCAGTTATTGTACGTCCGGCATACATCCTTGGCGGAAAAGGAACCGGGATAGCTGAAACTTCCGAAGAATTTAATAAATTGGCCTCCAATGGGCTAGCAGTAAGTCCCATAAACGAAATTCTGGTCGAACAGTCAATTAAAGGTTGGAAAGAATACGAACTTGAAGTTATGCGAGATAAAGCCGATAACTGTGTCGTCGTCTGCTCCATAGAGAACTTAGACCCAATGGGTGTCCACACCGGCGATTCAATTACTGTCGCCCCCATCCAAACTTTGTCCGATGTGGAGTACCAAACCCTCCGAAATGCCGCCTTTGCGTGTATGCGAAGGGTTGGAGTAGAAACCGGTGGTTCGAATGTCCAATTTGCGGTTGATCCTAGTAATGGCGAATTTGTGATCATCGAAATGAACCCACGTGTGAGCAGGTCTTCGGCGCTTGCATCAAAAGCTACAGGATTTCCCATAGCAAAAATCGCAACCAAATTAGCGATTGGTTACACCCTTGATGAAATACCCAACGACATAACAAAAAAAACACCTGCAAGTTTTGAGCCCACAATTGATTACGTTGTGACGAAGATACCAAGATGGGCTTTTGAAAAATTCCCTGGAACTCCCGCAGTGCTTGGCACGCAAATGCAATCTGTAGGTGAGGTTATGTCTATTGGGAGGACTTTTCCCGAATCACTCCAGAAGGCTATACGTTCACTCGAACTTGGCAGATACGGACTTAATTCAGATAATGGAGAAGCTGACTTTGGAGGCCTGACCGACGAAGAAATCCTCAGACGAGTAGCTACTGCAACGCCGACACGAATTTTTGAAGTTGGTGAACTTCTATACAGGGGAGTGTCTTTGGAAGACCTCTATCATGCGACAGGCATAGATCCCTGGTTCTTGGATCAAATGCTGATCATCGTTGAAGAGCGAACATACTTGGAGAAACAAAGCTTGGAGAAAATAACTGCCCAAGAACTCCGCCGGGCAAAACGTTTAGGATTTAGCGACCATCAATTGTCCTATCTTTGGAATGAAGAAGAGGAAGCTGTCCGGAAGAAAAGGATTGAACTAGGTGTTATCCCAGTGTTTAAGACCGTTGATACGTGCAGCGCTGAGTTTGAAGCTGAAACTCCTTACCACTATTCGACGTATGAAGAAGAAAATGAAGTTGCTGCTTCAGATAAACCAAAGGTAATCATTCTCGGTTCTGGACCTAACCGAATAGGACAGGGAATCGAATTTGACTACTGTTGTGTGCACGCAAGCTTCGCGTTAAGAGAGATCGGTTATGAAACTGTCATGGTGAACTGTAACCCCGAAACAGTCTCTACCGACTACGACACCAGCGACCGACTATATTTTGAACCTTTAACAGAAGAAGACGTCTTGAATATCCTCGCCGTCGAAGAAGAATCAGGAAGAAAAGCTAACGGCCCAGGAATAGCAGGGGTGATCGTTGGCCTTGGTGGTCAGACTCCACTCAAGCTCGCGAACGTTTTATCTCCGGACATTATTGCCGGAACCCTTCCAGATTCGATTGACCTAGCAGAAGATAGGGAACGATGGAATGCTGTATGTTCACAACTCGAAATCCCTCAACCCCCTGGGGGAATCGCCGTTACTCTTGAGGAAGCCCTCAGCGTCGTGAATCGAGTTGGATACCCGGTTCTTGTCCGCCCTTCCTACGTTCTTGGCGGAAGAGCTATGAGTATTGTCTACGACGATGAACAACTTAGCGACTCAATGCAAGAGTTATCACTTCAGGGAAGTTTGGGCAGAGAAGGTGGCTTATCAGCCGAACGACCTGTATTAGTGGACCGTTTCTTAGAAGATGCCACCGAAGTCGACGTTGATGCGATTCGAGATGAAGACGGGGAAGTTTTCATCGGAGGAATAATGGAACATGTTGAAGAAGCTGGCGTTCACTCTGGCGATAGTGCGTGCATGCTCCCTCCGCAGAACCTCAGCGCGACAACACTTGCGACTTTGGAAGAATACACTAACAGGATTGCAGAAAGGCTAGAGGTCGTTGGCCTTATCAACATTCAATACGTTGTGAGAAAGGTAGGAGATGCTGAAACTGTATTTGTTATAGAAGCTAACCCACGGGCTTCTAGAACTGTCCCGTTTGTTTCAAAGGCTATTGGGATCCCGCTGGTGAAAGTAGCCTCGAGGGTAATGCTTGGAGAGTCCCTTGCTACCCTCCGTGAAAATGGTGGACTAGGAAATAAGGTCGTTGGTAAACATGTTTCAGTGAAGGAAGCAGTATTGCCGTTCAATAGATTCCCAGAAACTGATGCAATCCTTGGTCCTGAAATGCGTTCAACCGGAGAAGTGATGGGAATCGACATGACCCCGGGTCTTGCATTCGCAAAAAGTCAAATTGCTGCGGGGATGGCTCTTCCGGAAAAAGGAGCAGTTTTCCTCTCCCTTGCTGACAGAGATAAGGAGGTGGGTGTCAAAACTGCTTCCTTGCTCACCCAACTAGGATTCACTATTGCTGCGACCAGTGGAACAGCATCTGCGCTTAACGCAGCAAACATTGAGGTGATTGACGTTATTGCGAAAATAGGTGAAAAAGGAGGGACAACTGCTATCGAACTCATTGAATCTGGAAAAATCAGATTAGTAATTAACTCTCCGCGTGGACGAGGTCCCCGAGCCGATGGCGGCCATATACGAAAAGCTGCTGCCGAACAGGGGATTCCACTATTAACCACTGCTTCGGCCGGACTGGCATTGGCAAAAGGTTTAGTTGATTGGCGCAGCCATACTCTCCGAGTTCGGCCACTTCAAAGTTTCCACTCCAGTGAATCTGCCCAACAACAATTGGAAATATAGAAATGATCTTTACTTCCAAAGCCGCAGAGTCAAGAGATTCAATACTTACGACGCGGGTCGGTACGGTGCTTTTAAAAAACCCCGTCATGCTAGCATCAGGGACCGCTGGTCACAGCACGGAGATGTCATCGTTTATTGACTTGAGCGCGGTGGGTGCTGTCGTTGTTAAAAGCCTTTCAATCTTTCCATGGAAAGGAAATTCTGCGCCTAGGGTTCATGAGACTCCAGCGGGAATGATAAATAGTGTTGGCTTGCAAGGTCCTGGATTAGGAAAATGGGTTGAAAAAGAAATGCCAGCTTTAATTGAATCAGGGGCTGATATTGTCGTAAGTATTTGGGGTCGCTCGATCGAAGATTATGAAGCAGCAGCGGAATTTTGTCGAGATCTTCCAAGTCAAATAGTAGCGATCGAGGTAAATGTTTCTTGCCCAAACGTTGAAGACCGTGGAAGGATCTTCGCCCATTCATCGTCGATGACACGATCAGTGTTAGCTGCAACTGAAAGTGTTAATCGTCCCCGTTGGGCAAAATTAAGTCCAAATACAACAGATCTAGTTGAAATTGCCATAGCCGCAGTTGATGGGGGAGCGGATGCCCTTACCCTCGTAAACACACTTTTAGGGATGGTCATTGATATAGAAACAGGGTCACCTCTGTTAGGAGCTGGTGGCGGAGGACTTAGCGGTCCTGCTATTCGACCAGTGGCGGTTCGATCAGTGTTTGATGTCCGTAGAGCACTTCCAGACATTCCAATTATTGGTGTCGGCGGAATAGCGTCTTCAGCTCATGCGCTTGAATTCATGATGGCTGGAGCTAATGCGATTCAAATTGGAACGGCAAACTTTGCAAATCCCCGAATTTCGAGAAAGGTCATCAAAGGTCTTCACCGGTGGTGCCAAAAAAACTCTATAGAAGAAATCGCTGCGATAGTAGGAAAGAGCCAAGCAGGGGATGATACAAAAATATGGGATACTTAAAAGAGGATTATGAGAAACACTGAATATTCTGAGATAGAAAATAAAGATAAACTTGCGTTGGCTTTAGACGTTGATGACTTAGTTGTAGGAGTCCGATTGGCGAGAGAACTGCAGCCCTACTTCGGGATTCTAAAAATAGGCTTAGAGCTCTATAGCGCCGCTGGTCCAGAAGTTATTGGGACTTTTCAACAGATGGGGTACAGCATATTTTTGGATCTGAAATTGCATGATATTCCCAATACGGTTCATCGTGCAGCCAGGGTTTTAGGTTCGCTCGGGGTTAATTACCTTACACTTCATACCGCTGGTGGAAGAGATATGGCTGCTGCAGGAGTTGATGGCCTACTAGAAGGAGCGAGGAATGCTGGGTTTGGGGCTCCGATTGCACTCGGCGTGACGATTCTCACTAGTGACTCAAACTCTGAAGAAGAAATAATGGAACAGCGAATCAGAATAGCTAAGGATTCAGGATGTCGTGGATTAGTGTGCTCGACTCATGATCTGCCTATTGTTAAAAAGCATGCTCCAGATTTACTAGCAGTTGTGCCCGGGATACGACCATCCGGAGTAGAAGCGCATGACCAGAGAAAAATAGCGACCCCGTCGGAAGCTCTTAGTAGTGGTGCAGGGGTTCTCGTTATTGGAAGAGCGATTACTCAAGCAGAAGACCCAATACAGGCTTCAAAAAATATTCATACAGAATTATCCAATTTGTAGCAGCCTCTTCGTGGAAATGCACCACAAACAGGCTGCCCAGAACTATTCTTTATATATGGCATCACCACCTAAACTAACTGACGCACAGCGCAGAGCTGCCCTCAAGAAAGCTGCTGAAGCTCGTCGAGTACGCGCCGAATTAAAGGCCCGTATTAAGATGGGTTCTCTTTCAATGAGGCAAGTTTTAGAAATCTCTGACCAAAATGAGATTATCAGCAGAACGAAAGTTCTTGCGATCCTTGAGTCTATGCCTAAGATCGGCAAAGTGAAGGCAAGAAGACTCATGGAAAGCATAGGAATCGCAGAGAGTAGACGTCTGCGTGGCCTTGGAGATCAGCAGCGAGCAGCGCTTTTAGCTGAGTTCAACTGACGAATCTATTATGTTGATTGTTGTTTCCGGTCCCGGTGGGGTCGGCAAAGGGACGATCGCGGAGTTGTTAGTTGAGGTACACGATAATCTATGGCTCTCAAAAAGTTGGACAACTCGTTCGCGTAGAGATGAGGAGTTAGAAGATTCGTATTTGTTCGTAGATCGGGAGGCATTTGAGCAAGCCATTGAGGAAGGTGAGTTTCTCGAATGGGCAGAGTTTCATGGCAACCTCTATGGGACTCCTTGGCCTAGCCCACCTGAGGGCCACGATGTACTTCTTGAAATAGATGTTCAAGGGGCCCAATCCGTAAATAAACAAGGCCTTGAGTGTTTGATGGTATTTGTTGATGCGCCAACTATTGAAGATCAAGCGCTACGCCTCCGCGGGAGAGGAGATAGCGAGGAAGAAGTACAGCGCCGCATTAAAGAAGGAGAACGAGAACGTAGTGATGCAACTGATCTCGGAGCTATTTTCGTTGTGAACGATGATCTTGATAAGGCCGTGGCTGAAATATCTACAATTATCAGCTCATATCGAGATCGAGAGGAGAAGGGATAAAGCGAAAGGTTGTCGGAACTGTCAAAAGGGGGTGAAAGAAGAGGTAGACTGATGCTTCACCCTGATCGTTATTATCCACATATGGAGAAAAAATGGCTACTGAAAGCGAATCAATGATTTCACCAGGAATTGAAGGACTTCTTGAACGTTCTGCAGAGGAAGGGAAAGAAGGTTCCAAATTTCGACTTGCTACCCTTGGAGCAAAGCGGGCACGGCAAATAAATGCTTACATGTATCAACTTGGAGATGCCCATGGAGCCTCTATCCCTCCACAAGTAACATCTGTTTCGAGTAAGCCCCTCACTATAGCTTTTGAAGAAATAATTGCAGGAAAAGTAGTTGCAGGTGAGATCAAAGAAGAGATTCCTACTGAAGTCCATCCAGATGAGAGCCTCGAATCAACCGAGGTTGAGTGAGCCAGCGGTATAGTCATGATTTCTGGTAAGACAGTTGTTTTAGGGGTAAGTGGAGGGATAGCAGCATATAAAGCTGTTGATATCTGTCGTCGCCTCATCGAGAATGGTGCTCATGTAGTACCAATAATGACTTCAGGTGCCAAAAGATTTATTGGCGAGGTCACGCTGAGTGCTCTAGCTAGTGAACCTGTTAAGTCCTCTCTTTGGGAAGGCGATGACCCCATACCTCATACGACCCTTGGACAACAAGCGGACCTCATTCTCGTTGCTCCGGCAACCGCAAGACTTTTGGGAACCTATGCAGCGGGAATTTCTAACGACCTATTAACGGCAACTCTTCTTGCAAGCAGGGCTCCAGTCGTTGTATGTCCTGCAATGCACACGGAGATGTGGGAACATCCTGCGGTGCAGGACAATATCCGGACTCTTCAGAACCGAGGTGTTTTTGTCGTTGCACCAGAAGATGGGAAATTAGCTGGTGGAGATATAGGAAAAGGTCGACTTGCTTCAACACAATCAATCGTTTCTACGGTTGAACGGGCGTTATTCCCTAATGACTTAGAAGAACTAAAAATTCTCATTACGGCTGGGGGCACAAGGGAGCCAATAGACCCTGTCCGTTTCATAACGAATCGGTCTTCAGGAAAGCAAGGTTACGCTCTAGCTGAAGCTGCGGTAGCCAGAGGGGCCACGGTTACCTTAGTCACTACAGTTGATCGCCCTGCTCCTACAGGTGTTGAAGTCCTCTACGCTGAGACGGCAAATGACCTCCGGTCAGTAGTGATGTCATGTGCAGAGAATCACGATGTGATTATTATGGCCGCCGCTGTCGCTGATTTTAAACCATCGAGTACGGCAAATAGAAAGCTAAAGAAATCAGCGTTATCGACAAACCTAGAACTTGAACCCACACATGATTTTCTTGTTGACCTTGGTGCGGGGAAGCTACCGCATCAAACCATCGTTGGATTCGCCGCTGAGACTGAAGAGTTAGAAAAAAATGCTATAGGGAAGCTAAAGGGGAAAAATCTAGACTTAATCGTTGCGAATGATGTTTCAGCCCCCAATACTGGATTTGCTCATGACACGAATGAAGTACTACTTCTATCAGACGGAGATAAAAGAGAAGTTCCACTTTCTACCAAACGAGTTATAGCGGATAGTATTTTTGATGTAGTACTCGATCTAAGGAAGAATAAATAACTACTAGCAATGGTTTGTCCACTATGAATCAGGATCTTAAATTATGACTTCACAGTTTACCTTCACCTCAGAGTCAGTTACTGAAGGGCATCCAGACAAAATGGCGGATCAAATATCTGATTCGATCCTTGATGCCTTGTTGGCTTCGGATCCAAAATCACGAGTAGCTTGTGAAACCCTAGTTACAACAGGAATAGCAATCGTTACCGGAGAGATTAGTACCGAAGATGCGTATGTGGATATCCCAGGAATTGTCCGTGAAACTATTTGCCGAATTGGCTATGACGACCCTGCTCTGGGGTTTGATGGAAATACATGCGGAGTAATGGTTGCTCTTGACGAGCAGTCTAGTGATATAGCTCAAGGGGTTGGGGCATCACAAGAGGCACGTTTAGGCCAAATCGCAGATGAATGGGATACTACAGGAGCAGGTGATCAAGGTCTTATGTTTGGTTATGCAACAAATGAGACTGACACATACATGCCTATGCCAATATACTTAGCGCATCGGATGGCCTACCGCCTTACGGAGATTCGTAGGAGTGGAGCCATACCGTATCTTCGTCCTGACGGGAAAACACAAGTAACTATCGCATATAGGGATGGGAAGCCATTTCGGTTAGAGAATGTGGTTGTTTCAACGCAACACAATGAGGGGATCGATACAACCCGTCAAATAGAACCGGACCTTCTTGATCATGTCATTCGACCGATTATCCCTGAACAATTTCAAGATGATTCTTATAACACGTTTATCAACCCCACAGGAAGATTCGTCCGAGGAGGCCCCGTTGCGGATGCGGGTCTCACAGGCAGAAAAATAATAGTTGACACCTATGGGGGGATGGCGCGACACGGTGGTGGAGCTTTTTCTGGGAAAGACCCTTCAAAGGTAGATCGTAGTGCCGCCTACGCAACCCGTTGGGTGGCTAAGAATGTTGTTGCTGCAGGAGCCGCTGATCGTTGCGAAGTTCAAGTCGCATACGCGATAGGCGTAGCAAGGCCCATGTCGATCTTGGTTGAAACGTTCGGGACAGAGAAAGTCGATCCTAAAGCCATTGGGGATGCGGTTGAAGAAATTTTTGACCTTCGTCCTGCAGCTATTGTCCATAACTTAGACCTCTGTCGACCTATTTACGCATCCACAGCGGCGTACGGACATTTCGGACGAGACGATGAACGGTTCACCTGGGAGCATCTTGACAAGGTTTCGGATTTACAGAATGCCCTAGGGCTTTAGGGCCAACCAAATCTTCTACATTCCTGCTGTGTGTTGAATAAGCTAGGGTTTTATGGGAAATGTAAAGATGGCCATTCCAAAGACTGTTCGAGTTATTCCGGACCTACCTGCAGTCTCAAAGGAATTTGACTATTTGGTTCCCGACGATTGGATAGAAACGGGATTAGCTTCCCGCCTTCGAATCGGATCTATGGTCAGGGTTCAGCTCGGCCACCGATCAATTGGTGCGTGGGTGAGTGAAATAAATCCAGAAAGTGACCATGGAGTGGAACTTCAGCCATTGAAAAAATTAAGTAGCGAAGGTCCTTTAGAAGAGGTTGTTGATTTGGTTCGGTGGGCGGCGAAACGATGGCATGGCCCAGTTTCTCGATTGTTGAAAACATCAAGCCCTCCCAAAATGGTCAAAACGATTCCTCCGACTCGCCTAGCTAGGCCAATGTCTATATCTCAAAATGAAGTCGTTAGCGACGCATTTGGGTCGAATCCAGCTGTCGTTCGATTACCGCCCAATGGCGATCGATGGCCCTTTATCCGTCAAGCGGTATCGATGGGAAATGCATTAATCCTGCTTCCTTCAGTTGCGGAAGTAAACATTGTTGCCAATCGCCTAAAACGCTTAGGTGTTTACGTTGGTGTATACAACAAAGACTGGAGCGTGGGTTTGTCAGGCGGGACAATCGTTGGGAGCCGGTCAGCTGCATTTGCCTCTGTTAAAGATTTGGGGGCTATTTTGATGATTGATGAACATGATGAAGTATTCCAAGAGGAAAGTTCACCTACATGGCATGCTCGAGATGTACTATTAGAACGCGCACGTCGTGAAGACATTCCATGTGTCTTTGTAACGCCTATTCCAACTCCAGAAATACGCCATCAGGTTCGAGTCATTAGTGTAGATCAGGATTCCGAGAAACAAGGATGGTCAAAAATTCAGGTTGTTGATCCTCGCGAAGACAGTTCAGCGATAGGAGGGCTGTGGCCAAGGATGACGGTCGACGCTCTCAAAAAAGCGGAGCGACCTGTGGTTGTCCTAAACCGTACTGGGCGTTCGCGTCTCCTTGCTTGTGGAGAATGCGGCGATCTGGTGACGTGTACAGAATGCGGTGGAGCGATGCATCAACCTAGTCAAAATTTACTTGAATGCGCGAGATACGGTCATTCTCGGCCAGTCTTATGTTCGGCTTGCCTCTCAACTCACATGAAAAATCTTCGTTTAGGTGTCACACGCGCTGTTGAAGAGCTCGAAGCTCTCCTTAATGAATCGGTAACTGAGGTTACAAAGGCAACGACGACACTGGACTTTCAGAAGTCTCGAATTTATCTAGGTACTGAAGCTGTACTGCACCGAATCGATTGGGCCGATTTAGTAGTTTTCGCTGACTTTGACCAAGAGCTGCTCGCAAAACGCTACCGCGGTGAAGAACAGGCAATGGCCCAGTTGGTGCGTGCTATACGCTTGGTCAATACCCATGGGGACGATACTGGAAATGTCATTGTGCAGTCACGCCAGCCTACTCACGACCTATTTCGAATGGTATCTTCAGGAGATATTGAAGCTTGGTGCCGCAGGGAAAGTAATCGACGAGAGCTCATCAAGTATCCCCCCTTTGGGCACCTTGCCAGTATTTCTGGACCAGGATCAGAGGAATTCATAGAAGGTCTAAAGGCTTTAAACAAGGTGGAGATCTTGGGGCCAAATGAAGGCGCTTGGCTTGTGAAGTCATTAGACGTTAAAGAACTCGTTGACAGTCTTTCAAGAGTACCTCGTCCAAAAGAGCGCCTACGCATAGCCATCGACCCAGCAAGGTTCTAAAGGTGAAGACTCCTCTTTAACTCCAACCCTGTCTACGAATCTCATAAATCGCGATAGCAGTGGCAACAGCAACGTTCAATGACCCAATTCTCCCTAATTGCGGGATGTAAGTCGAAAAGTCACAGGCCGAAAGAATCTCAGATTCAATGCCACGGTCTTCATGGCCTACCACTAGGCAGATGTCCCCGCTGAAATCAAAGTCATGTATAGGGAGAGATTCGGACGCAAGTTCGAGCGCCACTATCCGATATCCCTGAGATCGTGCTTCTGCAATAGCTTCAGATGGTGAAAGAGTCTCTTTCCACTCTAAATATCGTTGTGACCCCAATGCAGTTTTTCCAACTTTAGAATTCACGGGCGTAGTTGCGTTAGAGGTGAACCAGATATGGTCTACACGTTCCGCTGCAGCACTCCGTAAAATTGATCCGATGTTGTGAGGTCCTTGGACTCCACAGATGATGATTGACAATTTGCCCTTTGATTTCTTGCGCCATGACCGATGGAGTCTTTTCAGTTCTGTCCCAGTAAGGTTTTTATTCATTGCAAGGTCACCTTGAGCAAACGGTATCCAGATTTGCTTGATAACCTCTGAATCCGGTATCCCGTTTTCTCCAGCCACTGCGAGAGACTGTCAGCTCCTAAATGTTTCTGCACCACTAAAATTGCTTCTCCTTCTTCCGTTAAGCGGCGCAGCCAAGTGTCCAACATGTCGTAAAGGTTCGATTTTCCTATGCGTATTGGTGGGTTTGACCAAATTAAATCGAAACGAATGGTGTCATTAATAGAATCTGGATGAAGAACACTTACTCCAAGATGGCCTACATTCTGCTGCGTTAAGGAGAGGGCACGAGAGTTCACGTCGGTTGCCCATATTTCAGCGTCAGGGAATCGATGAACGAGAGTTCTAGCAATTGGGCCGTAACCGCACCCAAGGTCCAAAGCGGACTGTACGGTTATCTTCGGGGATGGGGCATTCAGAAGAAGATATTTAGTGCCTGAATCTACTCTCCGTGGAGAGAAAACACCTCGGTCAGTTGCTAAAGTCACTGTTAAATCCGGAAGTACCAGATCCACTGTCGATTTCATAGAGGGAGTTCTAGGGTCTTCGTCGAAGTAATGCGAGCGGGAATCCATGTAAGAAACGCTACAGGCTTCCAACCTCCGTGTGCTGCTATATCCTAATAGAATGGAAACTTTAGCAATCCGAGTATTTGGTGATCCTGTCCTAAAGCGGGTCTCAGAGAAAGTTCAAAACATTGATGAGTCGTTGGCATCATTATGTGAACGAATGCTTGAAGCAATGTATCAAGCTCCAGGTATCGGCCTTGCAGCTCCTCAAGTAGGAATCAGCAAAAGATTTTTTGTTTACGATTATGGAGATGGCCCCAAAATCTTGATCAATCCAGAAATAGTAGACACTGACGGTGAATGGGAGTATGACGAAGGTTGCTTAAGCATCCCAGGCTTGTCTTGGAATATTGTTAGACCTAAGCAGATACACATTGTCGGATACGACATAGATGGAAGAGAAGTTTCTATCGAAGCAGACGAGCTTGAATCCAGACTCTTCCAGCATGAAATGGATCACCTAAATGGGAAACTACTGTTGGATTATCTCGATGAGGAACAGCAGAAAGAAGCAAAAAAGGTTCTTAGGCAGATGATAATGCGCCAAGGGAATGATGATCCTTTAGGTCCTAAAGGGGTGCAATTTCCGTGAACAACCCCAGCGGAGACATACAACGGGTTGTGTATATAGGCACTCCAGAAATTGCTATTACGCCATTATTAAAAATTGTTGAAGCAGGATACGAAATCCCTCTTGTTATCTCCGGCCAAGATAAAAGAAGGGGGAGAGGATCTAGTACTACGCCAAGCCCTGTCAAAAGGGAGGCAGAACGATTGGGATTAAGAATCTCATCTGATATCAACGATGTAAAATCAGTTCATGCTGACATCGCAGTGGTAGTGGCATTTGGTAAGTTGATACCTAGAGATGTCTTGGAGTGTCTACAGGTCGTCAACATCCATTTTTCGCTATTACCACGTTGGCGAGGTGCAGCACCTTTGGAAAGAGCGATATTGGAAGGTGACCGATCAACTGGAGTCTGCATTATGGAACTCGAAGAAACCCTTGATACTGGGGGAATTTACTGTTCGATGGAAATTCCGATCGGCCCTTATGAAACACTCAGGGAACTTCAAAAAAAATGCGTAGGCGAAGGCATAAGAATGCTGCTCCAGTCTCTTAACAGTGGCTTCGGTGACCCAGTTGCGCAGGAAGGAGAGGCTTCATATGCTCATAAAATCTCAACGGACGAACTCGAAATCCAATGGGGTTCTTCTTCTGAGAAAATATTGCGACTCATACGTATTGGGCGTGCTTGGACCACGATTGGTGGTAGCCGGCTGCGTGTCCATTCAGCAGTGATCGGGGATCGAAAGGACTTAAATCCTGGCCAACGTAATGGTGTTCTAGTGGGGTCAGGAGATGGGGAAATTGAATTATTAACAGTGCAGCCTGAAGGAAAAAAGATAATGTCTGCCGGAGACTGGGTGAACGGTCTACAGGGGAAAGCTCTCGGGCCTCTTGGGCATGGGTAGTACAAACACTCCTTCGAATGATGGGGTAGACGTTAGAAAAATAGCAATTAGTTGTGTCCGTCGGATTTCTGAATCTGAAAGTTACGCAAATATCATTCTTCCAAATATGCTCCGAAAATCGAAATTGAGCCAACGTGATAAGAACTTGGTAACGGAAATAGTATACGGGACCACCCGAATGCAGCGAGCTCTAGATTGGGCCGTTGACCGGTTCCTTATAAAACCTCCTCCAGATGCTCTACGAGCATCTCTACGAGTCGGAGCGTATCAGGTCATGTATACCCGTATTCCTCCTCATGCTGCAGTCAGCACCACCGTAGAAGCGAGTTCAAAACGGAACAGAGGCGTAGTGAATGCAGTCCTTCGTAAGCTAGTTGGGAACCCTCCGGTTGAGTGGCCTAATGAAGGTATTCGTCTTAGTTATCCAGACTGGATTTGCGAGCTTGTTAAAGCAGAACATGGCCCGAGTGAAGGACAGGCAATGCTTGAGAGCATGAACGGTACACCGACCGTAATGGAGCGTAAGGACGGGTATGTTCAGGATCTGGCGTCACAGTGGGTTGTCGAAAATATTGATGTGAAACCTAAAGACTTGGTTCTGGATTTGTGTGCTGCCCCAGGAGGAAAGACGACAGCAATAGCGGCTAAAGGGGCTTATGTAGTCGCCACTGACATACGTCCTTCTCGGAGTAGTCTCATTGCGGATAATGTAAAGCGCCTAAAGCTGGATAATATTTGGCAGGTCACAGCCGATGGGACTCAACCTTGTTTCGTTCAAGGCGTATTTGATAAAGTACTGGTTGACGCCCCATGCTCTGGTCTGGGTGTGCTTCATCGTCGAGCGGATGCTAGATGGAGAATAAAGCCAACTGACATTAACAGTTTGGCTGCTCTACAATTCGAACTTTTACTTGCGGCTAGAGATTTGGTTAAGCCCAATGGCGAATTAATTTATAGTGTGTGCACAACAACGATTGCTGAAACCAAGGAAGTGGCATTACAGTTTGAAAAGACCGCAAATGGAGTCTCATCAATTCCGATAAAAGATCCTCTTTGGAGGGAGAAT
>CAJWET010000010.1 GCA_913031515.1 uncultured Acidimicrobiaceae bacterium
ACCCCCTGCATGTCATGCAGGTGCTCTAGCCAACTGAGCTAACGGCCCCAGACCGATGATGCTAGCAGTCAAAATTCCTTGTTACTCATTCCTCGAACTACGTATGACGCTTAAAGGCTGAGAGTCCAGCCAGAAGAGATATCACTGAACCTCCGAGGACAGCCCAGAGGCCCAAATCGAAATCTAATTTAGCGTTGCTCGCGTAAGCAGCATCAATAGTTGGGAAGCGTTCTATAAGGTTTTCTGGGATACTGCTAGAAGTATTCGATATGTCAACAATGCTGTAGATTGAGAGCCCGACTGCGACTCCAGCACTTATGATCATGGCCAAACCAACCCATCTTTTCCTCTGTCCAGAGAGAAGCAATCCGGCGGCGAATGCGCAAATACCTCCTGTGACAAGTGTTCCAATTCCGTTGGAATCAGCGATACCTTCAACAGATCCGATTGTAAGGCTCCCACCTGCTGTCGCCCAGTCTAGAAACGAGCCGACTACAAGAAATGCAGCGCCAATTACTCCTAAGACTCCTGAGAAAAGATCTGGAGGAATGACAGGTGCAATTGGTTTCTGCACGTTGGTTGGTTCCCGTTCTGTGAGTGTCGTGAACTTTGGATCATCATCAATCTGATTACTGCCATCTATAACAAGAACCGGTTCGCCTTCATTTGGCTCCCCTCTCCAACCATATGTTCGGGCAAAGTATTCGGGAAGACTCTCTTCATCTCCCGCATCTTTGTCCGGTTGAGATTCGGATGGCAATTCTGGATCCTTCATGGGTTCTCGATCAGATGGCACATGGCTTGGATACCATTTGCCATCCTTGTCTTGCCACCAATCAGGTCCTCGAGGAACATCGCTCATATTTGCAGAATAGTTCGACTTAGTTCGCTACGCTTGAATCTCAATTTTGTTTGAGCGCCGGGCGGGATTTGAACCCGCGATTGTACGGCTTTGCAGGCCGCTCCCTTAGGCCGCTCGGGCACCGACGCATGTCCGGCACCAAAGTGCCTACATAAAGTATCACCCTACTGCGGTCACCTAACGATCGGCTACACAGTATGAGTTTTCCTGAGCGGATGACCGGCCTCGAACCGGCGACCTCAACCTTGGCAAGGTTGCGCTCTACCAACTGAGCTACATCCGCAGAGCATCAAGTATAGGAAGGAAGGCGGGAAATAGGCAATCAGACACTGCCCCAGCTCACAAGTCTTCACTCGAGATCCTGTGTCTACCAGTTACTTGCTTTGATCCCGAAGGTCTACTTCTAGAGTGAGAACCCCATCGATAAGGGAACCTTTTGCATCTCCGATAATGGCATAATCCATATAGTCCTGCTGGGCTTGCTCTATGAACAGTTGGCGTTCTTCACCGCCAACGGGAGGAAGGTCACGTTTCTTTACTGCCGCTGCCCTTGCCTTAAAACGTTGCAACATGGCATCTACGTCAAGTTCGTTATCCATGAATCAAGCATAGGGCAAGATAGCTACAACCCAGCAGAATTGGTTTCGTCTGGGCTTTCAACTGCTGAAACTGGGAAGAGTGACTTATCTTTCATCCTCGACAAAGCGTTGGAAAAACGCCGGCTGCCGAAGGTTCTCTTTTTCTTTTTTATAGCATCTTCTCCATGCTCCTCAACAAATCGGTCTCGGGCCCATTGGCCCGTCTTGCGCCAGTAGTAAACCAGACCAACAACAGCGAGCACGGCGATGGCAATCAAGGCGATTACTGCTCTTCTAACTTCGAAGGAGGACGTAATTAACTGCGAGGTTTCATTTGTTCCAGGCACATACTCTTTGTCCGATTCTGTTATTTGTGCAAGGACCGTATTTGCATCAAGAAGTAGGTAGCAGATACCAAATGAAATACTATAGACCCATTTTCCCGCTCGTTTCATCGCGCCGTCACCCTTTCTGGTGTTCAGGACAAGAATAGGTTGTTCTACCCCCTACTTTGTACCTTTCCAAAGGTATTCCATGCCTAGGGCATAATCCACCACGGGTTCGATGATCCTGAAGAATACCCATATGCGACCCGCCTAGAGAGGTAAGTTCGGAAATAGTCTTTTTGAAATGTTCGTAGAGAATATAAGTTTCCTTTTCATCCAAAGAATCGGCTGGTCGCCGTGGGTCTACAGATGCCCTCCACAGGATTTCATCTGTCAGAAGGTTGCCTAGACCTGCAACCTCGCTTTGATCCATCAGTCTAGATTTGACGGGACGCGAAGAACTCGAGAGTACTTGGGAGAGCTCCTGCATAGTAATCGTATACAAGTCAAATCCAAGTCGGCTGAGATTAGGATTCAGCTCTACCCCACCTAAACGGCGTGGATCGCGAACACGCATACTTCCTCCATCATTGAAGTTAATGATAAATCGATCCCATGCAGGATTGTTTCGCTCACTTGAATATTCTAAATATTCAATGGGGGCAGAGCCATCCACAATGATTCTTCCTGTCATCCCAAATCGAAGCCCCAAGATGTCCCCGCCATCAACATCTAAAAGGAGCAGCTTTCCAATACGGCGTGCTCGGATAAGCTCCTTTCCTATTAGGGCTTTCTGAAGAAGACTGGGGGACGTTTGCCCTTTAAGGTAGTACAAATCATCTGCCATTAGGGATGTTATGGAACGATCGATGCTCGCCTCTGCCCCTCGTCGATAGTATTCAACTTCTATTCCTTCAGGCATGGCCTCTCACGCACATGAAATAACCAGCTAACTTTCAAGAAGAGCCCGAAGGACATCGCCAATTCCTTTAGCAGCTAGCAGAAAGCCATCATGCCCATTCGGATCTTCGATCTCGACATAAGTACATTCATTACCTGTTTCACGAATTAATCGCTGGATCTCGAGCTGCTGATGTGGGGGATAAAGAGAATCTGTGTTGATACTCGCTGTCGCTGCACTAGCGGTAATCCGTTTGACAGCGTCTTCCATTGATGAGCGTCCTCGAGCCATATCGTGGGTATCCATAGCCCGATTTAGGACAAGGTACGAATTCGCATCAAAACGGCGAACCAGCTTCTCACCGTGGTAATCCAAGTAGGACTCGACCTGGAAACGGTCCCATAACCCAAATAGTGAATCCTTATCGACAAGTGATCTTCCGAAACGCTCTTGGAAACTTATGTCACTTCGGTAATGAATCTGGGCTATAGCACGGGCAACTGCAAGACCTGCGTAAGGGCCGTCTCCTGTTTCGGCGTCGTAATAGTCCCCATCTCTCCATCGAGGATCTAGCGCCAATGCCGATCTACCAACGGCACTCCAAGCAATCTGTTGTGCGCTGGCGGTGAGGGCAGTGGCTATTGGAGCGATGCGTTGAACACGTTCAGGGAACATCGCCGCCCATTCTAGAACTTGCATGCCACCCATTGACCCACCGATAACTGCATGCCAGTTATCGATACCTAAATGGTCAGCGACTTTTGCCTGCGCTCGGACAATATCTCGGATGGTGATTTCGGGGAAGCGGGATCCATACGGGCGACCCACAGAGGGGTCGAGTGAAGATGGGCCTGTACTTCCTTGGCAACCTCCTAGAATGTTTACGCAAACAACGAAAAAATCGTTCGTATCGACTGCTTTCCCAGGGCCTATAACATCATCCCACCATCCTTGTGTAGGATGGGCGGTATTGCTGTCTCCTATAACATGGGAATCACCGGTCAGCGCATGGCACACAAGCACAGCATTTGTAGCTTCACCGTTCAGCTTGCCCCATGTTTCGTATGCCTGAACAACTTCAGCGAGGTTGCCGCCGGCTTCAAGAGCGAATGGATAGCCATCAGTGATCGTCAAAAAGCGACGATGGCCAACTGGGTCCCCTGGGAACCAAGCGCCGGAAACTGGCAAGTCTGTGGAATAGTCACGTGGGTGCGCTGGCACAGCACTTACGGGACCCTCCTTGGGTCCCTGTCCCCCTTCGATAATATCCAATCTTGGTCCTTTAGATTTTGTTCGTCTCACCAGTGCCATTTTATCTCTCCTTGCGATAGACACCCTGATGGTAAGTGACGAGATATATTTTTCTGCTTCCCTGCACTTTGTTGCTTAGCCATTGACTAAACCGCATCCTAACCCTCCGGTCAGAGGCACCTTGGGTGTCAATCCCAGGTTGCCGTGTCCGCATATGCGAACCGCTCTTGATGTATTGTCATTGAACCAGAATTTCATGCAAACTCCAACCTTTACCTCAAATTGCTACCGCCACGCTGGAAGTCGGCCAGACCACCATTCAAATACATCGTTGTCAACCTCATACGCTTTTGTCATTTGTCTCCCGAGTTCTTGAAGACAAGTAGCCCACGAAGACGCTGAATTTGCCAAGTACGCCTGTTTCGCATGCTTTGCTCCGTTCTCCCACTCCAATGTGTTCTCCGGAAGCGGTATTTCGGCAACTTGAGTAGCTGACAACTTTAGTGTGTCAGATGACATGGCTGCTCCGGCTGCTCGAGCGAAAGCTCTTGCACTCGCTGCGGGTGAACTGAGTGCTGCAGCTACCAGCCAAACATTTTCTTGATCGCATTCTACAGAAATCACAGGTGTTGATGGAACCAAACGACCTTCAGGATCTGGAAGCACTTCCAGTACTTTGGTTTGAGTTGCTACTAGAACTTTCGGCCGTAAACGATCTTTGACCCAATTAAATAGTTCCGGATTTCCCTCCTTTAGAGCCAGAAGGTCTACAACTGGTTCAGCCCAGCTGTGATTTGCATACCGAAAAGTTCCTTTCCCCCATCGGTTCCTGAAAGGATCTATCATTCCCACAGTGATCAGGGGGGCCCACTCTCCTTTACAGAGATGTTTTTCAGACACGTACTCTTTTAGCCCATAGAATTGATCGCGGAATCCCGCGGTAGCAGAACATATTTTTCCAAGCTCTGGTCCTCGAAGATCAACGGAGGGAACACCGCTGACAGCCGAGAAGATTTCCGTCCAGCTTGCTCCCTTGTGTCTTTCGACGGAGTCTCTCACCTTGACACCACGTCCTTCCCAAAGTTCTAATTTGGGTTCTCCTTTTGCAAATGCAAAAACTGGAGCACACACATGGACTCCTGCTTCAAAAATGTTCGCTCTTCCTAACCACATGCCCACGAGATCCATTTTTTCTTCAAGCTCTTCACGAATCGGAGAAGAATCCGATGCCGACAAAAACGATTGTGGTTGAATCATGAGCAAAACTCCTTTCTCTGCCAGCATTGAAACACCTACCAGCAGAAAAAAACCTGCGCTATCTGCATATGGCCCGGCGCTTGTATCCCAGCGTTCACGAAGATTATTGGTGTCATCTAAAGTACGGACCGTTTGTTCTTGGAGTTGATTCTGGAAAGGGGGGTTTCCTATGACTGCCGCAAATCCTCCGTCGGGCGGCGATTGGAAAGCTGAAATCCCTTCTTGCAGAGAATCAGCAACTACAAGATGCCCTTCAGGAAGAACCCAATGATCATCCGATGCCCATAGAGCTAGGACAGCTTCACTGACAAGGATAGCTCCTGGATCAACATCGATTCCCCAAAGGAGTTCTTCAACAATAGTTGAAGGAGGGATCCCCAATTGCCGAAAGAAGTTCGCTGCGGCAAGCAGAAACGAACCCCCTCCAACCGCCGGATCGCATACAGGACCTTGGGGAGCTTTACCCAACGCAATATCAGTGAGCCTCTGAGCAACTGCGACTGGTGTGTAATGAACCCCGCTATTGCGGCGTGTGGAAGAGTCCAAAGATTGCTCATAGACTGCCCCCACTAATTCCGGCCCACACTCGCACTCTTCGGGAGCATCAAGATCTCCACAAGAAATGAGTTCTGGGCCAAAAGTATTTACTGGGAGTCCAACCTGATGTGCAGCTCTGCGAGCTACCGCAGCGGCTACATCCAGTGGGCTAAAGCCATCACGTAAAGATTTTTGTGCCCATAGGGTTGTTGCTGGATCCATCAAGATCCCCGATTTAACTTCATACAAAAGTTTACGAGTATTTCATCCCGAAAAAACTATCTCCTTCTCTACTTTTCTGGATCCCAATCTCCAAGGTTTTGAAGGCGTTGATCATTGGAGAACATTTCTACAACAGGAATGTCAAGGCCTACACGTTTTTGTAGTCGCTTTACGACAAGTTCTTCATCCCAGAGTAACAGTGTGACAACAAGACCATTTGTTCCTGCTCTTGCTGTCCTACCCGACCTGTGGAGGTACGTCTTATGGTCAGGTGGAGGATCATAATGGATAACTGCTTCAACATCATCAACATGGATCCCGCGCGCTGCTACATCAGTAGCCACCAAGACAGGAAGCTGACCCTTTGTAAAACGCTCCAATGCTCTTTCCCGCATATTCTGTCGAAGGTCACCGTGGATCGCTTGCGCTTTCACGCCTTCAGCTGAGAGCTTACTTACAAGACGGTCGCATCCCACCTTAGTATTACAGAACATTAAAGTCCGTGAAGTCGAAGCTACTATTGCAGCAGCGACTTTAACTTTGTCGCGCTGATGAACGTGAATGAACCGGTGGGTCATCTCTTCTACGGTTATTTCTTTCGCTTCCACTTCATGCATGCAAGGATCGGACTGATAGCGCTGAATTAATGAGTTAACGGCACCATCCAAAGTCGCGCTAAAGAGCAAGGTCTGGTGTTTACGTTCAACTTTCCTGAGTATCCATTCCACTTGAGGGAGAAACCCCATATCTGCCATACGGTCGGCTTCATCGATGACAACCATCTCTATACCTCCAACGGTTATCTCATCCCGGTCAAGAAGGTCGATCATTCTCCCTGGAGTGGCAACGACGACATTTAGGCCTTTTTTGATATTTTTTATTTGTGCCTCAATATTTGCACCGCCATAGATTGCCGCGATCCTAAATCCGCGAACTTTGGCGATAGGTTCAAGCTCATCACTTACCTGAACTGCTAGTTCTCGGGTAGGAACGAGTATTAACACTCTTAACTCTCTTGCCTTCGCTTTTCCGTCCAATCGAAGGTTCTGAATCATAGGAATCCCAAACGCTAAGGTTTTCCCAGATCCGGTCTTTGCCTTTCCGCAGACATCTCTTCCAGCGAGGGCATCTGGGATAGTAAGTGCTTGAACAGGGAAGGGGGACGTCATACCTAGTTCAGTAAGAAGTTCACAAATGTCCTTATCAACACCAAGGTCGCGCCATACAGGGGCTTCATTTGTCATTTTGCTTGCCGGATTATCTTGAAAGATAGGACTAAGTGGGGTCTCGTTCTATCTGTAACAGGATCAGGAGAAGGAATGTTCACAGCTTCCTAGAATACATCTTCCCAGCCGATGAATGGGTATGCCAAGAAATCCCTTAAGTACCTTCAGGTAATGTCAGTCGGACAAGCCCTATAGGTTCTTTGAACCCCTTGATCTGGTGATCACCAATAGGGGTGGATGGGGTATTGACCATCAATGAGGTAATCATTGAGCTTGTTGCCAGAACTTCCCCGGGTTCAGCTCTGTCACACAAGCGCGATGCCATGTTGACAGCATGGCCAATATAGTCCTCTCCATCAACTAGCAACACAGGTCCGGAAGCTAATCCGGCGCGAAGTTCAAGAGGGGAATCAGATGTGGCCAGAGATTCCAGCATCTCAATAATGGCTTCGGTGGCAGTTTCAGGTTCAACAGCTACTAGCATGGCGCCATCACCCAACCATTTAGCTATCCGTATACCCTTTCGTGACGCGACAGTTCTGACAAGAAACCTGAAATCATTCAGGACTTCGACAGCAGCTTTATCTCCCCACAGATCTGTGAAAGTCGTAAAGCCGGAAAGGTCAACAAAAGCAAATGTTCGCTCAAATCGGTCCTCATATGGGTTCTCTTCAATCATTGTCTCTCTAACGGTTTCCCTTGAAGCTACCTTGCTAGAAGTAGACGTGCTGAGATTTCCTTGGATTAATTGTTGGGGTCCGATGTTCCATCACGGAATTGACTAGTAGCTCCGTCAGAGCTTACTGCTTCTTCAGTCAAATCTTCTTGTGAAGGGCGCCCTTTCCATTCAACCTTTACCAGAATGCCTAAACACACTAGAAGCAGGCAGGAAAAGACCCATATATTTATCCGCAGTCCCGCTAATTCGGTTGCTTCATCGATACGTAATGCTTCTACCCATAGACGCCCGATTGAATAGAGCACAAAGTAGACGATGAAAAGCATACCTTTGGAAAGTCTTCTCATCCGATCAACCTTGATGAGGATCATGACAACCATGAGGTTCCAAAGCGATTCATACAAGAAGGTGGGGTGAAAAGTCGCTTCCTCAATATGTCGGGTCGGGCGATTTTCGGGATCGATCTCTAATGCCCATGGGAGATCTGTTGGACGGCCATAAAGCTCCTGATTAAACCAGTTCCCCCATCTACCTATCATTTGGGCTAAGGGAATCGATGGCGCAATGACATCCATGGCTGTTTTCAAATCAAGGTTAGCTCGCTTGCAATAAATTGTTGCAGCCAGGTAGCCGACGAGGATTCCACCGAGAACGCCCAGGCCCCCCTTCCAAATCTTGAAAGCTTCACCCCAGTTTCCGCTAAACCGACCCCAGTCAGTAATCACATGGTATATGCGCGCTCCGACTATGCCGGCAGGAACTCCCCACATAGCCATACCTGCAGCATGATCAGCGCTCAAAGAACGGTCTGAGAATCTCTTCCCAGCAAGCCAAACTGCAGCTAGGACCCCAAGAGCAATCATGAAGCCGTATCCCCTGAGGGTAAGCGGACCTAAGTTGAATGATCCTGAATTAGGGCTAGGAATAGAACTAAACACTATCTTCCTCGAGAGGCTACGGTGTTCCCGTAAGTTAGAATCAGTCTACCTGCTGATGCGAGGTCTGATCACGACGGAATCCGGAAAGCGAGAATATGGATAGTTATCATGAAATTAAATCTCTGATACTGGAATACGCGTTGCTTGTTGACAAGGGGGACTTTCAAGGAATAGGGAATTTGTTCGCTCGAGGAAAAATCATTGGTGATGGCTCTATCCATGTTGAAGGCGCTGAAGCTGTTTGTGCTATGTTCACAGCTACGACTCGGCGGTACGAGGATGGAACTCCCTGCACACACCATGTTACGACTAATATCTCGATAGAAGTAAGCGGAAACTCTGCCGAATCAAGGTCCTATTTTACTGTGTTCCAAGGATTAGAGGATTTCCCTCTTCAGGTCATTATTACCGGTCAGTACTTCGATACCTTTGTCTTGCATAGTGATGGATGGTGGTTTAATAGCCGCCAAATGGAAATAGCACAGGTAGGCGATATAAGCCGCCATCTCTTGATTGACCTTTAAGTAATGTAGTTAGATCAGCGGATATTGCTTTCCTTGTATTAATGGTATACATTAATACAAGGAATACACTACTGGCCTGTATGGAAAGGTTCAGATGTTTACGGGAATAATTGAAGAAGTCGGCAAGATTCGATCCATCTCCCCCACCGGTTCGGGTTCTCGCCTGACATTTTTTGCAACTAAGGTGCTGGACGACATCGAACTTGGTGCTTCGATAGCTGTAAACGGTTGTTGCCTTACCGCCGTCGATTTTGGTAAAGATTGGTGGGCAGCTGATGCTGTCCCAGAAACTATGGAGAAGACCTGTCTGGGAATGTTGAGCGAAGGAGATCCAGTTAACCTCGAACGACCCCTACAGAGCTCAGGCCGATTCGGCGGACATATCGTTCAAGGCCACATTGATGGGACAACCACCATCGCGAACATCAATCACCAGAATGATGGATCATATCGTTTTACATTTGCACTTAAATCTGGATGGAAGCAATACGTCTGCTCTAAAGGGTCGATCGCTATAGACGGGATTAGCCTGACAGTCGCAGCAGTGAACACCGACACCTTTGAAATCGCGGTTATTCCTCATTCATGGACAGCTACGAATCTTGCTCACCAAGCAGTTGGTGATCCAGTGAATGTAGAAGTAGATATTCTCGCAAAGTACGTTGAACGGCAACTCGCTGCGAACAAGCTAAGCGACTTGGAAGTAGAGTAGATTACCGTGCCTGAACTAAATACAATCCGTAATGCCATCGATGCAATAGCTGCAGGCAAATTCGTTATTGTCGTTGATGACGAAGACCGGGAAAATGAGGGTGACCTTATAATCGCCGCTGAGACAGTCACCCCGGATGATATGGCGTTCATGGTTAAGCACACAAGTGGGGTCGTTTGTTGCCCAATCACGAATGAACGCGCTGACGCACTTCAACTCCCATTGATGGTTGCGAACAACACCGAAGCAATGGGAACAGCTTTTACCGTTTCAGTCGATGTCGTCGAAGGCACAACTACTGGAATTTCTGCCAGCGACCGCTCACTGACATGCAAAGCACTCGCAAACGACCAAATTGTTGCAAGTGGATTCGCTCGGCCCGGACACGTATTTCCTCTCCGCGCTCGGGCAGGTGGAGTACTGAAACGGGCAGGACATACTGAAGCGGCAGTTGACCTGGCTACGATGGCTGGACTTTCACCCGCCGGGGTAATTTCCGAACTAGTGTCCGTGGATGGAGCTATGGCGAGGCTTCCCGAACTCACCGACTTCGCCCAACAGCACGACATCCCAATCATTTCGATCGCTGATATGATCCGGTACCGGAATCGACATGAGCGCCTGGTGGAACGTTTCGCATCAGCTCGCATACCAACAAAATACGGAGAATTTACAGCACATGTCTACCGCAGCGCACTTGATGAAGTTGAACATCTGGTATTTGTAACTGAGGATTTCGACCCCAATGAACCGCCGCTGGTACGTGTTCATTCGGAGTGCCTTACCGGCGATGTCCTAGGTTCTCTTCGGTGCGACTGTGGCTCACAGCTAGATTTAGCCATGAAACTCGCTAGTCAGTCTGGAAATGGCGCCATCGTATATCTTCGCGGCCACGAGGGACGCGGTATTGGTTTAGGGCACAAAATGCGGGCATACGCCCTTCAGGACGAAGGAATGGATACCGTCGACGCCAATGTTGCTCTAGGACTTCCGGTCGATTCGCGAGAGTACGGTATTGGGGCACAAATCATATCGGATTTGGGAATAACTAAAATGCGCCTTCTAACGAATAACCCTGCGAAATACGGGGGTCTCGACGGATATCACCTCCAAATCGTTGAACGGGTTCCACTCATCGGAGGAACAAATGCTGAAAACATCCGATACCTCCAAACAAAGGGAGACAGAATGGGGCATCTACTCAGCATGGACGAAGACAACGACAATAAGGAACCGGCGTGAACTCTGAGGCATTACGGATCGCGATCGTAGTAGGCCGTTTCAATGAAGAGATCTCTATACGCTTGCTCGATGGCGCGCGTAGCCGCCTAGAAGACCTTGGAGTAGCAGCTACAGGTATCGATGTCTACTGGGTCCCAGGCGCTTTTGAGATTCCATTCGCATGTCAGGAAGTAATAGAAAAGACAGGCGTGGATGCGGTCATAACCTTGGGGGCAGTGGTACAAGGCGGAACACCGCACTTTGACTATGTTGCAGGTGAATGCATCAGGGGGGTGCAAGAAGTTAGCCTCTCAACGGGTACCCCTATTTCTTTGGGAGTGCTCACTACTGACACATACGAACAAGCACTGGAAAGGTCAGATAGCAATTACGTTGATCACGACGGATCTACTGGAGACAAAGGGTCCTCTGCTGCGGAAGCCGCTGTTACTATGGTACAACTCGTTCGGTCATTGGGAAGCAAGCACTAAGACAGCTGCGGAGTTCACTCCAAATGCAAGCACACCCGTACCGATTGCGACCTCACCTACCTGAAAGACCAGTTCCCATTCCCCTTCAGGGAGCGGTAGATCCGAATCATCAACACCAACGTTGAGTGCGCTTATCGTCCCTCCTCGGCGGAAACCAATTACATCACTATCCCTTGCCGTTACCCACTGGAGAGGCGCAGTTGGATCAAGATGGTCTTTCCGGGTTTCGAGTAATTGTTTATAGGACATCAACCAAGAGCTCTCCGCTTCTTGTTGATATTCAGCAGTATCCTCATAGGATCGGCCACCCATCGGAATCCAGGGTGTACCTGTTGTAAATCCAAATTCGGGGTCGTTCCTCCATGGAATCGGGGATCTGGCCCCATCACGCCCATCTGTTTCGACCGCATTTCTCGTTGCTACAGGGTCAGCTAAATCTTCTTGATCCAATTCAATATTTGGTAGTCCCAATTCATCTCCTTGATAAATGAACGGCAAACCGGGAAGGAAAAATAACAATGTTGAATACGCCAGAGATCGTTGCTTACCTTCCTGCCCGCCTCCAAATCGTGAAGGAGCACGTGGATCGTCGTGGCTACTTAACGCCCAGGAGAGATCCTCGGGTGCAGCATTTAAGGCATCTCGGAAAGTGTCCCACATGGACTGCGGATCCCAAGGGACATGCATCGGTGCGAAATAGAAAGCCCGATGTAACGCATCCCCCGAACTCACGTAACGGCTTACTCGATTTGGATCATTGTCTCGAAGGTAAACCTCCCCGAGTAAAAGGGAATTGTGCGGCTCTACTAAGGTCCTCCATCTCCTAAAAATTTCCAGATTACCCCCTTGGTCTAGGTCATAACGATGGTCAAACGCAGCAAAGACTTGACGTGGACTCATATCGTCTCGGATTGGGAAACGAAGTGGGTTGTCGGGCATCAACATGTTCTTTACAAGACCTTGGGCAACGTCGATTCGGAAGCCATCAACGTCACGTGCAAGCCAGAATTTAAGAATCTCATCAAATTCCTTGATGACTCTCGGGTTGTTCCAGTTCAAATCCGGTTGTTCAGGCAGAAACAAGTGGAGGTAATACTGCCCGGACTGTTTGTCTAACGTCCACGCTGAACCGCCAAAGTGAGAAACCCAATTGTTTGGTGGACCTCCACCCGGTGCTGGGTCCCTCCAGTGGTAATAACCTCGAAATTCATCATCGATCGAAGTTCTAGAAGAGAGAAACCACGGGTGCTCAGAAGAAGAGTGATTCGGTACAAGATCAATAATGACGCGAAGTTCTCGCCTATGCGCTTCCTCAATCAGTTCATCAAAATCCTCAAGCGTTCCAAATAGAGGGTCTACCCCACAGTAGTCGCTTACGTCGTATCCAAAGTCGGCCATCGGTGAGGGATAAAAAGGTGTGACCCAAACGAGATCAACACCTAACCAGGAGAGATAATCGAGTTTTTCGATAATACCGGGAAGGTCTCCTACGCCATCACCATTACTATCGGCAAATGACCGTATGTAGATTTCGTAACCAACGCTCCCATCCCACCATCCGGAATTGTTGTTTCTTACCGCACTGTCCATGATTCCCTATCTAGAGCCCAGATGCCGTGGGGCTCCTTGGGATAATGAGAGAGAGTCTTCGTATCAACCAGTGCAAACCCTAATCGTTGAGCAACAGACTGAGACCGGTAATTATCCAAGAGAATGGTGCTAAAGAGACGATCCTCGCCGAGTTCTTCAAATCCATACCTGACAGATTCTGCCCCTGCCTCCGTGGCATAACCCAACCCCCACCAATCTGGGTGAAGCGCCCAGCCGACTTCCACCCCTGGCCAATCATCGCGTGCGGGGTTGTTTAAACCCGCTCTCCCGATAACGCTTCCAGATACCTTATCTTCTAAAGCCCAGTTTCCGGTTCCGCGAAGTTCCCACTGGCCAAGCCACCAAGCCATAGTAAACCAGGCTTCGGTTTTTCCTTCCTCATCGCGGATCCGAAGTGACTCGCGCAGCTCGGGGGTATCCATCATTGCGAAGTAGTCTCCAAGATCATCATCACGAAACGGTCGGAGAATTAGCCGCTTCGTTTCCAGCGTAGGGCAGGCAGTCATTTCTTGATCCTGCTGTATGTCGTTCAGGTTCCGAAATCTATAACTGCTCTGACCACTTCACCGTTTTTCATCGCATCAAAGCCATCATTGATCTCGTCGAGGGTGATGGTGCGAGATACCATTTCGTCAAGTTTCAGACGGCCGCCAAGATATAAGTCACATAGATGCGGCATATCCACTTTGAAATTATTCGATCCCATCATTGACCCCTGTAGTTTTTTGGACCCAAGGAATAAATCTGCTCCGGGAACTTCGATATTCACCCCAAGTGGAATCATCCCTATTATTGTTGCGGCACCTCCTTGACGAATCATCCCGAAAGCCTGCTCGGCTGTCTGTTTGAGGCCAATGCATTCGAAGCTGTAATCCACTCCCCCTCCAGTAAGTTCGTGAACTTGCATGACCGGATCACCGTCGTTTGGGTTAACGGTATGGGTGGCTCCTAACTGTATTGCCCATTCAAGTTTCTGCGGTTCCAAATCGACAGCGATGATCTGCCTCGCTCCGGCGAGGTGCGCGCCTTGAATTGCTGAAATTCCAACGCCCCCGCATCCTACAACTGCGACTGTAGTACCTGGCTTTACTTCGGCAGTGCGAAAAACAGCACCGACCCCAGTCGTGACCCCGCAGCCGATTAGGGCAGCCCGATCTAATGGCATATCTTGACTGATCTTCACCACCCCGTTCTGGTGGACCAGCATTTCCTGACCGAAGGAACCAAGGCCAGTAAACTGGTTCACCGCGGTCCCATCGCCGTCAACAAGTCGTGGAGGTTGCCCCACAGGACGATCAGAGATTTCTTGACGCTGTGAACAGATATAGCTGTGGCCTGTTAGGCACCTGTCGCAATGGCCACAGAAAATTGAGAGGCAGGTAATGACATGATCGCCTGCTTCGATTCCCACCACATCTTCTCCAACCGCCTGTACTACCCCTGATGCTTCATGGCCGAGGAGCATCGGGTACATAGCAAGATCAGACCAACTTCCGTCGATGAAATGTAGGTCGCTATGGCAGAGGCCCGAAGCCACGGTTTGCACAAGTACTTCATTTCGTTGAGGTTTATCTATCGTTATGTCTTCTATGTTCAAAGAACCGCTTTTATCTCGTAGTATTGCCGCGCGCATTTCGCTCCTCCTGCTTTAGGGTTTTTTCGACTCTACCCCATGTTCCTCTTCTCTAACAGCGGAACAAGACCACTTCCTTAAAAAACGTCTATGGAACTTATTCGGTCACTACTTCGAAGATCCGGTCGAGAATCAGTTCAAGGATCTCCATACTCGTAGCAAAGTTGAGGCGAGCGAAAGTTCCGCACTGGGTGCCATATTTCTTTCCTGGTTCTAGAGCAACCTTCGCCTTCTCAAGAAGTTCCTTAGAAGGGTTATCCGAAAGATTGGTTTTCGAAAAGTCCAACCATGCTAGATAGGTCGCTTCGGGCAAATGCATCTCAATCCCAGATGTTTCTTTACTTATCCGGTCATGAAGATAGTTTCTATTGCGTTCAATCGTTTCTTTTACCTGCTGCAACCATGACTCAGCTCGTGTCCAAGCAGCAACGGTCGCTGCTGCACCGAAAGAACTATTCACTCCGAAATAGTGATCAGGAAATTTATCCAATTCGACCCGTGTCGCAGTTGGACCTACATGAGCCACGCAACATCTCGCTCCAGCCAAGTTAAACGCTTTACTTGCTGAACCGACGGTAATTGTCCTGTCACGGAGAGCTCTATTATTGGGGAATAGGGAAAGATGTCGGATTCCATCAAAGGTGATATCCGCCCAGATTTCGTCGCTTATCACTATGAGATCGCGATCTTCTACGATCGCTGCAAACTCATCAATTTCTTTTTGGGTATACACATGGCCGGTAGGGTTATGCGGCTGGCAGAAAAGCACGACTCGGGTCCCTGGATCAAGCGCGTCAGTAAATCTTTCACCATCGAATTTCCAGTCAGGACCTTGCAACTGGATGTCAATGACTCTTCGCTCAGCCTGCTCAATAGCTGTGCGGAAGGGCATATAGATTGGCGAAAAAAGAGCAACGCCATCTCCTGGCTGAGAATGCAAGACCATTACCGCTTCTAAAGCTTGCATGGACGAGGTAAACGTTCTGCACTCATCTTCTTGTGGACGCCAACCATGTGAGCGTTCAATCCAATCGCACCAAGTTGGTATGAGCAGATCCGCATCATGGAATCGGTATCCAAAGTCACCAAGGTCCACCATCTCTTGAATAGCAGAAACAACTTCTGGCGCGGGGGGGAAATCCATATCAGCTACCCATGCCGGAAGGATATCTGGGTCGTATTTAGACCATTTCAATCCTTTCAGAGAGCGAAGCCGTTGTTGGTCAACATCCATCCTGCTACCTGTAGTATCCGAGCTCGACATTCACACACCCAAGTTCCATATATGAAGTGTGGGGTATCCGGTCATTAGCTACAACCGCTTGTATTTCCGCAGCTTTGACATGTATAACAGCTTCCTGATCGCCCCATTTGTACGCCGCACTGCATGCAAAACGGTGCATCGGAACCCAAGGAAGTTCCCAAGTCTTCCATATGGTGTGAACCATCACCTGAAGGTGGGTCAGGTTGAATATCTACGCCTTGGGCATTCTCCACACTAGCCTCTTCAATCCCTGGAAGAGTAGGTTGAGTTCGTTCCCCAGTCGTGAAAATATTCATTTCAACCCGTTGGTCGACCGTTAGATATTCCACAGCCAAACGCCGAAACAAATAATCGATGAGGCTAGAGGCAATTCGGAGGTCAGGGTCATCCGTTATACCTGCCGGTTCAAACCTCATCCCGACAAATGCGCGGGCATAGGCATCCAATGGCACCCCGTATTGGAGGCCATGGCTGATCGCCATAGCAAAAGCATCCATAATCCCTGCTAGCGTACTTCCCTGCTTGCTGACGCGAATAAATATCTCGCCAGGTCGACCATCATCATATTCACCTACGGTTACGAAGCCTTTACAATCCGCCACTCGGAATTCAAAGGTCTTGCTGGATCGCGAACGTGGTAACCGTTCACGTTGAGGAATATGCGTTGATGGGAAGACAGATTCAGTCACTTGCAGAAGAGTGAGTCCAACCTCCGGTCCATCAACAGACACGGGCTGCGCGACCTTACAATTATCGCGATATACCGCTAAAGCCTTTACTCCTAGCTTCCAGGCTTCTCTATACAACTCTTCGACATCTTCTATCGAAGCTTCTTGGGGAAGATTTGCAGTTTTAGAAATTGCCCCAGAAAGAAAGGGTTGAATAGCAGCCATCATTCGAACATGGCCAAGCGGCTTTATAACGTGGTCCCCCATCGAACACGCAAATACATCAAGGTGCTCCTGCTTAAGATGCGGAGCTTCTTTCGCACTCCCGTGTCTATCAATATGTGAAAGAATCTCCTCACGTTGTTCAAGGTCATAACCTAAATGCTCTAACGCTTTTTCGACCGTCTGGTTAACAATCGATAACGAACCTCCGCCAACAAGTGTTTTTGTTTTCTTCAATGCCAACTCGGGCTCAACACCCGTAGTGTCACAATCCATCATAAAACTTATGGTTCCAGTCGGAGCTAGGACAGTCACTTGAGCATTTCGGACACCATCGTGTCCAGCAAAACGTAAAACATTATCCCAGACTTCCACTGCGGCAGCGGTTAGAGCAGGAGGAACTACTTCACTCGGCGCTATTGCTGCAACAGCGTTCCGGTGCATTTCAAATACTGAAAGCATCGCATCTCTATTCAATTCAAATTCTTCAAATGAACCGAGTCTCGCCGCTATCTGCACGGACGTCCGATACGCTTCACCAGTCATCACTGCAGTAACAGTCGCAGCGAGACTTCTGGCCTCTCTGGAATCGTAA
>CAJWET010000011.1 GCA_913031515.1 uncultured Acidimicrobiaceae bacterium
TATTTTAGAAAGAGACGTTGTTGCCCTTTCAGATATAAAAACCCCTCCAGACAGAGTCGAACTTGCAGAGCGGATTCTTTCGGTCCTTGCGGATTTAGATTTTCAAAGCCCGAGCTTTTGGCAAAAATATCGGTCTTTCTCTGCGACAATTGGGGGAGCGGTTCGGATTGCAACCGATAAGGGAGTTCTTTTAGGTGTGGCCCAGGATGTAACCAATTCGGGTTCACTTCTGGTTTTAGATAGTGAAGGTGTAACGCATGAAGTAACCTCAGGAGACTTAGTTTCGCTTCGACCCCTATAAACTTGCGAAGGTGCAAATAATAGACGGATAAAAGAGGCTACTTTAACGCAATGGCCATAGCTCATCGACCACGTCCACGAAGAACTTGGATACAGAGGATCTCCGCCCTGCTTCTCGTTATCGTTTTTATCGGGTCTGCTTTATCAGCTGCCCTTTTGGCATACGCAAAAGATACCGTTAGTAGTATTCCTCGAACCGCGTTCGGAAACATCTTGACGCAGGAGACTGAAGAAGGTCAGTTAGCAGCTCAAGAACCTGAAGAAAATAGTATTGGTTCTGTACCTGAAATAGACCTCAAGCGGGAAACAGTGAATTTCTTTCTCATCGGAACAGATTCGATAGCAAGTCTCCCAGATGATCATCGTCTACGAAACATACGTTCATCATCCCAACTGTTAACTGACACTTTGATAGTTCTTCGGTTAGATACCGGAGAAGCTTCAGGGGAGCAATCAGACTCATCGAAAGTTTCTGTCGTCTCTATACCCAGAGATTTATGGGTCCCGATTTCTGGATATGGAGGAGAGCATCAAAAAATTAATAGTCTTCTTGCCTTTACCGGACCACAGACTTTAGTCCAGACGGTTAAGGACTATTTAGCGATTCCGATTCATCATGTGATCCAAGTAGACTTCAATGGATTTCTTGAACTCTTTAAAATCATTGGCGGTCTAGATCTATATATTGAGTTTCCAATTAAGGACAAAAAGGCTCACTTAAATATAGAGGAAACAGGGTGTGTCTCCTTAACGCCCGAACAGGGGCTGGGCGTAGTTCGTAGCCGAACGTTACAAGCATTCATTGAAGGAGAATGGAGAGAAGTAGATACCTTAAGTGACCTTGACCGTATGGAACGTCAGCAGGATTTTCTGATTCTTGCTCTCCAACAGGCATTTGATTCAGGGCTCAGGGATCCAGCAAAAATTAGGAACGTGATTGAGGATGTATTCCGAGGCGGCTACCTTACTTTGGACGACCGGATGACGCCTGACGATATGATCGGTTTAGCCGATAGGTTTCGAGGGTTCGATGCCAATGCCATCAATAAGTACACTCTTCCTACCGTCTTTGATTGGGATGGTCCATATTCGATTCTTCGGATGCTTGAGGCGGAAGCCCAAATCGTTCTTGATGTATTTCGTGGTGGTCAAACGGAAAAAAGTTTCGGAATTGTACTCCTGAACGGGACCGGAGTTACCGGAGAAGCTAGCCGCATTGCAAATGAGTTGATAGCTGCGGGATTTCGTGTCGCTGAAACTGGGAATGCCCCATCATTTGACATCGAGAGAACAACGATTTATTTCGATGCCATACAAAAAGAATCTGCATTAATTCTCGAATCGCATTTGCTTTCTGGGGCGGACCTTTTTCAGCGAGAAGTGGAAACTGGTTTGGGTATCGAGATGGTGTTTGGAAGAGACTATAGCGGTGTGTCTGAAAGTCCAGTTGAATCTGAATCACAAGGGGAAACAGCGCTAGGTTCAAAAGATTCCACTAACGGAGAAATGCATTTAGGAATCGCGTCAACCACTAGTGATATGCAGACGAGGCTCATTGATTCGGTTATTCTTACAAGTATGGTCGCTGATGAGCAAAGCGCATTTGGCACATCTGCTAAAAGCGACAACCAAGAAGAAGGTATTGAAGCAGCAGTGCATAGAGCTGGAAAGATAATCGGTTGTTAGAGGTCTTTTAGGCAAAAAAGTGACCATAATTTAACTTTTTTTGTAATTTTTTTAAAGATCCTTCCCCCGTGCGTCTAATTTTCGTTTCAGGCCACTACCGTATTGGGACATGGGTAAGGCTTCATCTGCAAAAAAAATTGCTCGGGCAGAACGTGCTGGCGCTACAACTGGACCAAGTGAACGCCGTGCAATAGGATTTCCGACTGCTGTAGGGCTGATAATTGTTTTAGGACTTGGACTCGTTATTTTTGCTCGGGCCACACGTGATGCAGAAGTGACGCCGACTCTTCAAGATCACTGGCATGCTGCTTATGGGATTTGGGATTGTGTCGCTGACTCTTTCCTTCCCGTCTTTCAAAGTGAGTATGACCCTGAAGGTATACATTCCCATCAGGATGGTTTAATCCATATCCACCCATTTACATCTTCTGTTACAGGGAAGCAAGCGCAGTTAGGTGTGTTTCTATATGCAATGGGAGCAGAGATATCAGAGGAAGCGCTGATCCTGCCAGGAGAACAATCTTTGGAAGCTGGGGTAGATTGTGGCGGAGAAGAAGCTGTTATCCAAGTAGTGAGATGGGCGAATGCTTTTGAAGGTGGAGACCCAGCTGAAGTTGCCACTGAGAATTTGGATGAAGTCCGATTTCTGGATGATATAGAGGCATTTACTATTGCCAGAGCTCCTTTGGGGGCTGATATCCCTATGCCTGACAGGATAGAGATTCTTGAAGGTGTTACGGGTCAGTCAAGAGATGTGATAACTCGTCCTAACACTTCTGATATTCCCGGCCCACAGGACTTTGGAACTGAAGGAGAGTAGCCTTTCTCCTATGGGACTTGCATATGATCCCTCTGTCTTGCTTACGGGGGCATGAATGAAAAATCAGACGCTGGTTATCGTTAGTGGGTACTTCAGCCCTCTTCATTGCGGGCATTTGGATTATTTGGAAGCTGGGGCGGCTTTGGGTGACTATCTCATAGTTATCGTGAACAATGATTCCCAGCAGATACAAAAAAAGGGGAGAGTCATCATTCCTGAAACTGATAGGTTGCGACTTGTCAAAGCACTTTCAATTGTTGATGATGCCTACATAGCGATTGATGACGATGTTTCGGTTAAAGAAGCGATTGCAGCTATTGCACTTGAAAATCCAAATCACCATCTTGTATTTGCCAACGGGGGAGATCGAAATGACCCATCTGAAATTCCCGAGGCTGATGTCTGCAAAGAACATGGCATAGAGATGCTCTTCGGTGTGGGGGGTTCAACAAAGAGAGATTCAAGTACTAGAATCAACGAGGAACTAGGAATCGAATAGGCCTCGTCACAAAGTACCACCCCAATAGTTAATACATGGACCCTCGGCCGGAAGATAGGCCCACGGGTTCTTCGTTGGCCTCGCGGTCGGGGTGCTGAGCATGTACTACGCGCTGACCGGCCCATCGTATGAAGGACAACGCATACGCCTCATCGGAATAGGTCGTCTTTCGGATCTCGAAGAAGGTCTTCCCTTACACTGCCTTCTCCATTCCATTCAGCATCTCCTCCTCTAATAATGGCAACGGGTATTCCCGCAGATTTTCCCATTACAAGTTCGGCGGCACTGGCAAGCTCATCGACTAGGGCGACCTCCGTTACCTGCATTTCTCGCCCTAAAGCATCTCGCTCCCCACGCAGATCCAAAATAGGCGAGATACCGGCTGAACCTATAGCGACGTCGGTTAATCCTCGTCTCCATGGTCTGCCGAACGTATCAGAAATAATGACAGCTACATCAAGGTCATATCTTCCTTTGAGGCCATCTCGTAACCGTTGAGCCGATCGGTCACTGTCTTCAGGGAGGAGGGCTGCTTGTCCTCTTTCAACATTTGAGAGGTCAATGCCAGCATTAGCGCATACGAAACCATGCTTTGTTTCGCTAATAATCAGTTCCCCTCTTCTCCTAAGGATACGAACGGACTCTTTTTCAACAAGAGGCTTATGGCTAAGAGCATCATTAGGGTCAATCTCTACAAGTTGATTCTCTGCTTTAGAAATAATTTTTTGGGTAACCACAAGAATGTCCAGCGATTTGATTTTCCCGCAGTCTCCAAGCATGCCGATGAGGTCATCCCCCGGCTCTACTTCAGGTAGTCCTTCTATGGGGAGTATTTCAAGTCGGGTCATATTAAGACCTCCGGAAAAAATAATGAAAGCAAAGCTGAACATAGTTTTGCAGATTTTTTAGGATCTGACATTACTGTATCTGTTGTTAAACACCGCATCCCTAGTTCTTCGATGTGTTTGGCATGTTGGTCATCGGCATTATCTATAACGAAATTCGACACTATCTCACTGTAAATCCTTGCTACGCCAACTGGAGATGCCTCATGCCCTAGATCGAGAAGTAGTCGATCTGCTGGCCCTTTAAGGGCTTTCCCGTCGATGATCCCAGAGATAGCAACGGCACTTTCTCTTTTCGTTTTAAGAGCTTCCGTTATCCCTGGAATGGCGAGAATAGGACCAATCGAGACTATCGGATTAGAAGGCGCAACAATTACGGCTGAAGCGCTCAGAATAGTGTCGATGATCTTCGGCCCTGGGAGTGCTCTATCAACTCCTTCGAAACGGACCTCGGCAACCTTGAGGTTATGCTGATGGCGAACAAAGTAATCTTGGAACTCCATTTCCCCCAAATCAGGAGTGGTGACGATTGTGGTAATTGGGTCATCACTAGCTGGCATGATGGTTACTTCAACGTTCAACCTTGAGGTTATCTCTTCTGTAATGGTGGTTAGCGAAGCTCCTTGGAGCATGCGGTGCGTTCTGTACATGTGTGTGCCAAGGTCTCTATCGCCTAACTGGAACCAGTCAATACCTCCATATCGTTTTAGCATCTCCATTGCCTTCCAGCTTTCGTTCTTTAACCCCCATCCTTTTTGGCTGTCTATTTCTCCCGCAAGGGTGTAGGTCACGGTGTCTAGATCAGGGCATATGTGAAGGCCATGTAGATTTGTATCGTCGGCGACGTTTACTATCGCGGTGATGTCCGCAGGATTCACAACTTTCATCAACCCTTCCAGAAGTTTTGCAGCCCCTACGCCACCGGAAAGGACAACTATTCTCTCACTCTGGGGTAGGTTCACGCTAACCCTTTGAGCCTTCCATCGAGTAGAGCCATGTCAGCATCGACCATCATGGTAACTAGCTCCTCAAATGTTGTTCGGGGTTTCCATTGGAGCTTCTTTGCTGCTTTCGAATAATCACCAACTAGAAGGTCGACTTCTGCTGGTCGAAAAAACTTTTCATCAACGACCACATGTTCTTCATATGAAAGTCCCAAATGGCCGAAGGCGACATCGCAGAATTCCCTAACACTGTGTGTCATCCCAGTGCAGATGACGTAATCATCAGGAGAATCTTCCTGCAGCATCATCCACATAGCTTCAACGTAATCCCCAGCAAACCCCCAGTCTCTTTTGGCATCGAGATTCCCAAGAGCAAGTTTGTCTTCTAGTCCCAGCTTGATAGAAGCAGCTCCATAGCTTATCTTGCGCGTTACAAACTCAAGTCCACGTCGAGGGCTTTCGTGGTTGAACAAGATACCACTAGATGCATGGAGGTTGTAACTTTCTCGATAGTTCACAGTAATCCAGTGTCCATAAACTTTCGCAACCCCATAGGGGCTTCTTGGATAGAAAGGGGTGTTTTCATTCTGTGGGACTTCTGCAACCTTGCCGAACATTTCACTAGAACTTGCTTGGTAGAAACGTGTCGATGGATCAACATTTCGAATAGCATCAAGTATTCGTGTGACACTTAAAGCTGTTGTTTCTCCAGTTAGGACAGGCTGCCCGAAAGAAGTCTGAACAAAGGATTGTGCTGCCAAGTTATAAACCTCATCAGGACTATGTTGTTTAACAGCGTCAATTAATGACATTTGATCCAGAAGGTCCCCATTAACAAATTGAATTGCCCCTTGTATATGGGCAATCCTTTCATAATTGACAGTGCTACTTCTTCGCACCATACCGATAACATCGTATCCCTTATCCAATAGGGACTCTGCGAGATACGATCCATCCTGACCTGTGATCCCAGTAATAAGTGCGGTAGGCATTTCTAGTTCTTCCTCATCTGTCGTCATCCACCAAAGTTTTAGCTGACTCAATGATATCTTCGACTGTCTGTGTGAACTCCACAATTGGTTCCCAACCAGTTTGTGACTTGATCTTACTGTTGTCTCCTCGAAGGACTGGAATATCTGACGGGCGCTGGAGTGCAGGATCTGGGAATAGATCAACGTCACATTCTGATGCTTCAAGCAGTGCTTTGGCGAGTTCCGCTATTTCTATATCTTTACCCGAACACACATTGTAGACTTCTCCAGATATTCCGTCACAGATAATAGACCGGTAGGCGCGAACCACATCGCGAACATCCGTGAAGTCTCGTCGGGTATCTAGCCTTCCTACAGGAATAGTTTTTTCTCCGGATTTCTTGGCACGCAAGATTCTTAAAGCTAAAGCGGATGCGACGAAATTCTCACTTTGCCCTGGTCCGAAATGGTTGAAGGACCTAGCGCGCATAACTTCCATCTCAGGCGAGGTTTGTTGGATACTGATCATTTCTGCGGCGGCTTTGCTTGCTGCATACGGGGATGCCGGTATTAACGGGAACGATTCATCGATAGGTAGTTTCGACTTGTCTACTTTCCCGTATACCTCTGCACTTGAGATAGTTAAGACCCTCTTCACTCCTGCTTTACGGCATGCAAGGAGGACGTTGAGAGTCCCTTCAGTGTTTACTTTGAAAGTTTTTTTTGGATTTTCCCAAGAAGCTCCAACATCCGCTTGTCCTGCGAGGTGGTAAGCAACTTCTGGTTTAGTGGCTAAAAAGAGTTCTTGTAATGCATTCTCATCGAGAAGGTCAGGGCCTCCATTTGATAGATCTGTAGTCACAACCTGATCCCCACACTTTTGTAAGAAATCAGTTAAGTGTTTTCCAGCGAATCCAGTTCCACCGGTAACGATCGCTAACACTGTTCTTGCATTGAATAGGGCACAGATGAATTGTACTCCGTTTACGCTGGGGATTTATGTGGCGGAAATCTAGTTTTAGGAACAAAATCTGCTTATTTCACAATTTTTCCTAAGAAATTTCTCAAGAGTGGCGACAGGGTACATGCTGAACTTCATTTTGGCGATTAACCTTCGCCACTGTGGAGCATTCTGTTTCGAGAACCAATAATTCAGCCGATAATGCTGTGGCCTATCCACCAGTTGACATTGTTGTTGTGGCCCATAAATCAGATGAATGGTTTGAAGACGTCCTAACTTCGTTTGCGATACAGGATTATCCCGACTTTAACGTGATTGTCCTCACCACCGGTGACAAAAATAAGATGCGCAGTTTTGTATCCGAGTACCTACCGGAAACGGAAATAATCTCCGTTGAATCCGGTCATGGGCATGGAAGGAATTTAAATTCAGTGTTGAGGCATGAGACAAATGCTGCATTCTTCCTGTTTTGTCACCATGATGTTGCCCTTGCACCAGATGCTCTTCGACTCATGGTTGAAGAATCGTTGAGGTCAAACGCTGGTGTTGTAGGTCCTAAAATCGTTAATTGGGATCGACCTGACGAATTACTCGAAATTGGGTCCTCAGTTGACAAATTGGGTTATCTAATCCCAAGAATTGAGCCTGGCGAACTAGATCAAGAACAACATGATGCGGTCTCAGATGTATTTGTTGTCTCATCAACAGTTGCCCTGGTCCGAGTTGACCTATTTCAGGCCTTATCCGGATTCGACGAAGAGATGGGAATGATCGGAGAGGATTTAGATATGTGTTGGAGGGCGCACTTGGCTGGGGCGAGAGTCATAACCGTGCCTTTGGCTATAGCGCGCCATCGTGAAGAGAAAGGAGAGTATCGGAGCGATGGGGAGGAAGAAAAGCACAGAGAACGCCATCGACTTCGGACGATATTGAGTAACTACGGATTTGGGTACTTGCTATTAATTTTTCCTCAAGCATTCTTGTTTTCTCTTTTGAGATCACTCGGTTCGTTGTTGGTGGGGGATTTAGCTCGGGTGCGTGTACTTCTTGGCGCTTGGGTTTGGAATCTTTCTCGACCTAGAAGTCTCTTGAATCGGAGAAAAAAACTGAAATCCGTTCGGCGCCTTCCTGATGTAGAAATCCGAGCCTTGCAGTCTTCCGGATATGCCTTACTCAAATCATTGTTTAAAGAACAATCAAACGAAGAAGCAGGTACTTCTGGAACAGTAACTGAGCGATTTAGGCGGTTCTTGGAATCCATGAGAGCAGGACCTTCAAGGGTTTCAGCCGTCTTTGTGGCTCTCGTAACTCTCGTATTTTTATTTGGCAGTCGCCACCTAATCACACGGAAAGTTCCCGTAATTGGTGATCTGGTCCCATTTGATATCGGGATACAAGATAGCTTTTCAATTTGGTTTTCTAACTGGTGGATAACAGGAATAGGGCATGAAACTACAAATCCTACGGCCCTTGGTATAACTGGATTTTTGGGTGTCCTCTTTTTCGGATCAATGGGCTTACTTAGACTCGTCCTTACCCTTGGTATGCTCCCAATAGGGGCCGTGGGAATTTGGTATTTTCTTAAACCCTTCAATTCTCCGTGGATTAGAGTTGCAGGGGCTTCGATTTATTTAGCTTCACCGGTGCCTTATGATGCTTTGCGGTCGGGATCTTGGAGCGGCCTTATTTTGTATGGGACGCTTCCGTGGTTGCTTGTACTTTTGGCTAAAGCCGGAACGATTTCGCCATTTGGACCTGTAGGCGGCCCCATAGGAAGGGGTGTCTTACCATCCAACTGGCTTCGCGAAACTTTAGGGTTAGGGATTTTGATAGGTTTTATGATTGCGTTCGTACCATTTGCTGGAATAGAAGTTTTGGCCATTGTTGGCGCTATTTTTGTGGGTTCGTTACTCGCGGGTTGGCCATCCGGTACTTTCCGATTAATCGGAGTTCTTTGTATGGGCGGAATCGTCGCGCTTGCTATTAACCTCCCATGGCTCATAGATGTTGTTACTTTCGATCCATCATGGCAGTGGTTCGTAGGGACCCGTCCCTCATCAAGTTTCTCTACAGATCTTTCTGATTCTCTCAGATTGACACCCGATGGTTCAGGCAACCGGATTTTCGGGTGGGGGTTTCTCGTAATTTCTATTGTCCCTCTTCTTCTAGCGAAAGGTGAACGCTGGGCTTGGGCAATTCGTGGTTGGGTAATGTACCTCGGAGGTATATCGATCTTTTGGGTTGAAAATAATAATTGGCTGGACTTTCCTCTACCTCGACCTGAAGTCCTTTTGGCTCCGGCTTCGCTCGGAGTAGCAGTCGCAGGCGCTATGGGGATAGGGGCACTCCAACGTGACTTGCAAACATACCGCTTTGGGTGGAGACAATTAGTTCCTGTGAGTGCATTAGTTGCGTTTGTGTTAGTTGTACTCCCTGTTTTCGGCAATTCATTTTCTGGTGATTGGGGTATGCCAAACGATGAACTAAATCAAGTTTTAAGTCTTCAAGAGAGTGAGTCGGGTCCAAATGGGCGCATATTATGGATCGGCCATGATGACCTTCTCACTGCTGCGGGGAACCCTTTGGGCGAAGAGTTAACGTTCTCAGTTACTGCAGGGCTTGAGTCATCCTTCCTTGATCGTTGGGATGGGAGGAATGGCCCAGGTGACTATGTGCTTGAAGAAGCTTTGCTGTTGGCACTAAATGGCGGAACAACAAAACTTGGGAGGCTTCTAGCTTCAGTAGGAATCAGCGATATTGTTCTAGTGGGTCGTTCTTCTCCTCTGCCTTCAAAGGGTCAGATTGAACCAATACCTTTATCGGTAGAAGCAGCTTTGGGAAGACAGCTCGACCTTATAAGGATTGAAGTCTCTCCCGATATTGTTCGATATGAAAATGTATCAGCTTTGCCGGTAGCCGCTGTAATGGCTGATGGGCAGACGGTCGGAAGGTCTCTCAGGTCTTTCGCCTCTGACCCTCTCCCTGAGGCGGGTGTAGCATTAGTCGCTAACAATTCGACTGGAACATCATATTCGGGACTTATTGATGGTGGGTCAGAGATTTTTCTAGCGGTCCCCTCAAGTAGCCTTTGGAATTTATCCGTAGATGGAGTTGAGGTCAAGCAAGAAACCTCGCTCGAGTGGGCTCTAGGTTTTCAACCCGAGCAGGGAGGAAGGGTTGATCTGCAGCATGTAACACCCTCAAAGCATCGAGTGGTGATCTTTTTCCAAGCTCTGCTCTGGATATTAGTACTTCTTGGTTTCCTGAGAGCAAGTGTTGGATCTGAAAGGTCACTGCTATGAAAGTGACGAGATGGCCTGCTCTGATTGTAATTGTGGCCCTATTTTTTGGAGCAATCCTTACAAAGGGGTCTACAAACGCTGCCGAGGAAAAGGTAAACCTAGGAAGAACAGTTAGTTCAGTTGTTGGTTCAGACTCTGACTTAGTGTCTATTTGGTATTGTGTCTCTGGAACAGTTGGCGGAGCGGGTGTTGCGGACCATCAGATTATTCTTGGGAACAAATCGGATAATGTTGCTGAAGTTGCTCTAACAGTCACGCCAGTTCTAGCACCACAACGAAGTTCATCTGAATCATCCGTTAAGAAAGAGAAGATCGTTCCTGAAGTTATTCAAATAGAGACCGTTCTAACAAGCGTGGAGGTTCTCCCTAGGTCGGTAAGGACAGTTGTTTTGGCGGATCTTCCAAAAGTCGCTGGAGAATTTGCAGCTGTAATGCTCGAATCTAATGTGGGTGATTTAGTGGTTGAACATCGTCTTGTTGGAACTACTGGAGAGTCACAGTCGAATTGCCAATCGGATGCTTCCGAAGAGTGGTATTTCGCTTCGGGGACGACTCGAGAGGAAACGCGTGAGATCATATCGGTTTTTAACCCCTTTGCAGATAGTGCCGTTATTGATATGAACTTTGTGGCTGATGGTCGTGTTCGTCGGCCCGATGCCTTTAGTGGTCTTGTAATCCCACCTCGGTCACTCTTGCCTATAGATATCACGGGAGCAGTGACCCTTTCGGAGGTAGTAAGTACAACTGTCCGTGCACGAAATGGCCGTGTAGTTGCTGAACGGCTTCTCATCTTCGGTGATGAGTTTTCTCCTAATGGCCTTAGTGTCGAAGCAGGGACGCCTAGCCTTGCATCAATCTGGGTATTTCCCGGGGGAGTGGATAGTTCTGTCTCGTCAGCGATTCAGATTTTCAATCCTTCAGAAGTGGAGGAAGCGAGTGTTGATATCGAGGTATATTCTGATTTTGCCAATTCATCCTTCATAGAACCGGTAAGTCTAATGATTAGCCCTGGAAGCACGGAAACAGTTGTTCTAAGGGGAGAAAATGCCAGAATGATTTCACAAGACGCATTTGATTTGACTTCCCGTATACCTTCAGGAATCCCGCATTGGATAGTTGTGAGAGGGATTTACGGACCGCCCGTTGCTTCAGAACGTTTCGTTCTCTCCGATGGTTCTTTCCCGCAAATGACAGGATCGGGTTTTGGGGTAGACGTAGTAGCCAAATCTCATGTGTTCCTTTCATTGGCAGGTGATGACCGAATCGCGATCACACACCCTTCTGATGATCGGCTAACGCAACTTAAATTATTTGCCTATAGTGATGGTGAAATTTACGAGTCTTTATCATTTGAGGTATCTGCTGTATCCCGAAAGGTGATAAGCCTCCAACAATTTGGAGTCCCAGATAATTCCGTTGTTCAAATCGTGTCTTCGGAATCTGTTCTTGTTGAGAGATTCATTGATTCTGATCAGGGTGGGTATTGGACGCGGGTTACACCTGAAGCATTCTCAGCAATGGAGCCGGAAATTTCATTGCAGGAAATAAATGAAAAAGAAATCCACAGCCACGGTTGACTTTATTCGTACATGGAATGCTATGGGTGATTAGAGGGAAGAAACCATATTGGAGAACAAGTCAGTAGGTGGAACTCCTGCATACGACCAAACCACTACGCCGTCGACATCTGCGACAAGAGTAATAGGGACTGAGTCGATGCCGTATCTTTGGTGGGTAGCTATTTTTTCGGGAAATTCTACTTCCTGAATGTGGAGTGAATCTAAAGACAGGCTTTTCAAAAGATCATGAACCCTTTCACATGAATCGCATGATTCCGAAGAGAAAAAAACTAATAGCCACACTGCTTCCGGTTGTTCGAAATCTTCTCTGTCTATTTGAATCGGTAGAGAGTTCTTTGGGACAGAAGGGCTATCGGTCCCTCGCTTGTTCACCACGTAGGCAACAGCTGCAGCGAAAGTTCCGAGAAGAAGAACCATAAGGGTGTTGGTTAACATTAAATCTCACAAGATGGTCGAAAGTATCTAGGATTTTTCTTTAGAGTCCGTAGGTTTGCTGTAGCTTTGCAAAGCAGGAATTTCAGCAGTTTTTGGTCCTGGAGAGTTTTCAGTTTCTGCAATTTCTTGGCCAGTTTCTATTTCTTCTTCGTTCAATAGTTGTCTTACTTCATCACCGTCAATTGTTTCACGGTCCAAAAGGGCATTCGCTAAGATATCAAGCTTCGATCGATGTTCGGTGAGAAGGTTTCGGCAGCGAGATTCAGCTTTTCTCAGGATTTCTTCGATCTCAGAGTCGATAAGATTTGCCATCTCATCGCTATAATCTCGGCCGCGTCCCATGTCTTCACCTAAGAAGACCTGTTCATGGGATCTCCACGCCATTGGGCCGACCCGATCGCTCATCCCCCATTCGCGCACCATTTTTCGGGCCATCTCGGTAGCTCGAGAAAGATCATCTGCCGCACCACTAGATACCTCTCCGAACACCAGTTCTTCCGCCACACGGCCTCCAAGCATCTTTACTAGCTCTTCTTCCACATAGCTTTTCTTTAGTAGGTAGCGGTCCTCTTCGGGTAAGGTCATTGTTACGCCAAGTGCCATACCTCTGGGGATGATCGAAACTTTGTGTAAGGGATCAGCATTCGGTAGTAGGACTGCAGCCAATGCATGACCGCTTTCATGGTAGGCGACTCGCTCTCGCTCGTCTTTATTTAGAATGGTGGCTTCACGCGTTTGTCCCATTAGCACTCTGTCTCGCGCTCTTTCTAGATGGTCGCTTGTTATGACTTCATCTCCGTCTCGCACAGCAATTAAAGCTGCTTCATTTGTAAGGTTTGCCAGATCAGCGCCACTCATGCCTGGTGTTCCTCGGGCAAGCAAGGTCAGGTCTGTTCCGTCTTTCATTTTTTTGCCCTTTACATGAACATCAAGAATTTTTTTTCGATCTTCTAGTTCTGGGAGAGAAACAATTACTTCCCGATCAAATCTTCCTGGTCGAAGCAGTGCAGGATCGAGTATGTCAGGCCGATTCGTGGCGGCCATCATTACGATCCCTTCTGTAGCTTCAAAACCATCCATTTCTGCAAGCATTTGGTTCAACGTTTGCTCTCGTTCATCGTGGCCGCCACCTAAGCCAGCTCCGCGCTTTCGGCCTATCGAATCTATTTCGTCGATGAAAATTATTGCCCTACCCATCTTTCTAGCTGTTTGGAAAAGGTCCCGCACTCGGCTAGCTCCGACACCAACGAACATTTCCATAAAGTCACTACCGGTGACGGAAAGGAAAGGCACCCCGGCCTCTCCGGCTACTGCTCGAGCTATAAGTGTCTTCCCTGTTCCCGGAGGCCCAACGAGAAGAACTCCTTTAGGAATTCGAGCGCCAATAGCGGCAAATTTTTCTGAATCTCGAAGGAAATCGATAACCTCCTCAATTTCTTGCTTCACTCCTTCGTAACCTGCGACGTCTTCGAAGGTTGTAGAAGGTCTTTCAGTCGTGTAGGCCTTTGCTTTTGAGCGACCAATGGACATGATGTTTCCCATTTGCCCCTGAGCTCTTCGTTGCAGCCAATAGAAAAATAGAAGGATAAGAGCTAAAGGGCCGAGAACGGGGATAATGAATCCGGTCCAAATATTTGAGCCGGGTGTATGAAATTCAAAGGCGGGGATACTACTTAAGAAAAGATTTTCATCTTCGCTGGATAGCTCTATTGGACCTGAAGATTTGAGGGACTCTCCATCTAGTGTAGTTGCCTTGATTTTCCCGTTGTTATTATTAAACTCCGCTTCAACTATTTCTCCAGCGGTAACTTTTTCACGAAACTCCTGAAATGGAATTTCGCTTCCATCATCCGACCCGAAAATATTTGGGTAAAACAATGCGGCTAAGAGAACTAGGGCAAATATGTAGCCAATCCTCTTACCCCATGAGTTGGGCTTTGCGTCGGAACCTTCCAAGTTCTCCTGATGGTCTGGATCTGGGGGCGCTGGAGGCGTTTCCTTATTCATATTTACATAGTAGTGGCATTCTCTTCAGTTGAATCGGTGTCTAGCCGCAAATCCCATTGAGTTTCTTACTCAGGTATAGCGCTCTTCTTGCAAATAGTTATTCAAGGTTCGATTTGGGGCGTTACGATCACTTTTGTGGTTAATGAAACAAATTACAGCTATGAAAACAACTCTTGCGGGTATGGATTTCCTCCTGCCGGAAGAATAGAAAATGATTGGCGGAAATGGGGGCTACTAGAAGTATCACTGGGTCTAATCTTTGGCCATATCCTCGCTGCGGTTACATATGCAATTGCGAAAGGAGTTGGAGGTTACCAAGCCTTTGCGGATTATCCGATGTGGCTTGTAGCAGTGGCGAATCTCCCTCTTCAGGGTTCGATGTTAGTGGCAGCAATCTTTGCTGCCACATACCGTGGTGGCGGGGTATTAAAAGATTTCCTTTTCAGGATGGAGCGCAACGACCTCTTTCTAGGGGTATCGGTTGGGATTGCTGCACAATTTATTCTCGTTCCGGTGTTGACATACCCAGTACTCTGGTTATTCGGAAAAGAGATAGAAGACGTCAGAAAAATAGCTGAAGAATTAACCGACCGATCTTCTTCCCCAGTAGGTGTGATAGCTCTTATTGCATTTGTCGGAGTTTTTACTCCAATCGCTGAGGAGCTTTTTTTTCGAGGCCTGCTCTACGGTTCGTTACGAAAAAGGTTAAAGCTAACTGGCTCGAAATGTATTTGGGCTTCAATGATCCTCTCGTCAGCTGTCTTCTCTGTTGTCCATTTCCAATGGGTGCTCATACCGGCACTTTTCGGCGTAGGGCTTGTTTTCAACCTGCTTTACGAGAAAACCGGTAGGTTAGCACCAGCGATATGGGCACATGCAGGATTCAATGGGGTAACTCTCATTAACTTGCTCTTTTAAACAAAAGAAACAGGGTTCTTGCAAATAAGTTTGATGCCAGTAGCTTTTCAATATGGAAGACCCAGATGGACTATTCAAATCCTACGATATTCGAGGTATTGTGGGAGACCAGATTCATCCTACGATTTGTTACCAGATAGGTGAAGCTTTTGCGTCTTTGATGGCTGAAGAAGATGTAAATCTTAAAAAAATCTTGGTAGGCCACGACATGCGGCCATCTGCAAAAGAATTGGTACCTGCCTTTATGCAAGGTGTGGCATCAGTGGGGATTGACGTCGTTTCGTTAGGCTTGTGCTCGACTGACATGCTGTATTTTGCTTCGGGTTCTCTCAATTCCCCTGGAGTGATCTTTACTGCATCACACAACCCGTCGGAATATAACGGCATAAAGCTCTGTCGGGCAGGGGCAGGGCCGATCGGTGCAGAATCGGGACTTTTTGAAATCCGAAATCGTATCCAACTTGAACGTGGACAACCGGTTAACCCCAAAGGCTCTATTAGTAAGGAAGACGTCCTCGAGGATTTCGTATCTCATATCCTAGGGTTTGTTGACCATAAGGCTTTGGTTCCGTTGCATGTCGTAGTTGACGTTGCCAATGGAATGGGTGGGTTAGTAGTACCAGCAGTTTTCGAGCATTTGCCTTTCAAGCTTGATCTGATGTTTGGTGAACTAGATGGGACTTTCCCAAATCATCCTGCCGACCCTTTAAATCCAGAAAACCTTGTAGACATACAACAAAGAGTAAAATCCTCGCATGCGGATGTTGGCCTTGCTTTCGATGGCGACGCAGATCGAGTTTTTTTGATAGATGAACTTGGCAAGCCTCTATCCGGGTCAACGACAACTGCCCTTGTTGCAAGGAATATTCTAGAAAGAGAACCAGGGTCTTCTATCATTCACAACCTAATTTGTTCCCGGTCAGTAACTGAAGCAATCGAAAAGTATGGCGGCAAAGCCCTCCGAAGTAAAGTCGGGCACTCATACATCAAACAAATGATGGCGGAGACAGAAGCAGCATTTGGAGGGGAACATTCAGGCCATTACTATTTTCGAGATAACTATCGGGCAGATTCTGGGTTGATTGCTGCTTTGATAGTTCTCCAACAGATGAGTGTCAAAAAAGTCCCATTGTCTTCGCTTCGGGTTGAATACGAACGTTATTCATCCACAGGAGAAATAAATTTTCGCGTGAAGAACCCTAAGGAAGTTGTTAGCAGGATCGGAAAGGTCTTTTCCGAATACGAAAATGACTTTCTTGATGGGCTCACAGTAAATGCTGGAAAGTGGTGGTTTAATCTTCGTCCTTCAAACACGGAGCCATTACTCCGGTTGAATCTGGAAGCGGAAGATCTAGCGACTATGGAGAATGAGCTAGCGAATCTCTATGAGCTTCTAGAAGAGTTCATTGAACATGAGTCTGGCGGGGACTGAGGAGGTAGAATTTGACCATGGGATTAGACCAAAGACTCTTAGATATTCTGGCCTGTCCAGAAGATAAAGGACCTTTGTGGTACTTCGAAGATGAAGCCATCCTTTATAACCCAAGACTAAAGCACGTTTTTGCGATTAATGAAGGAATTCCCGTGCTACTTGTTGATGAAGCAAAACAAGTTTCGGAGGAAGAGCACCGGAGACTATCTTCGAAGAAGAGCGAAGAGTAGTAAATTCTCAAAAATGGATTGCGCTAAAAACTGTAGCGATGCGTTTCCAGATAGGGGTACACTGACTAGCGGCTGACACTGGTGTCAGACGACCCCAGCCAAAGTATGAAAAAAAGCTTGAAAGGGGTTCCATGTCAGTAAATGACTTTAAAGTCGCTGATTTATCATTAGCGAGTTTTGGTAGGAAAGAAATCCGACTTGCCGAGAATGAAATGCCAGGATTGATGGCTCTTCGCGCTGAGTATGCTGACTCTCAGCCTCTGAACGGAGCTCGGATAGCTGGCTCTCTTCATATGACAATTCAGACAGCTGTTTTGATCGAAACGCTCACTGCGCTAGGTGCGCAGGTTCGCTGGGTCTCATGTAACATCTTCTCGACTCAAGATCATGCAGCAGCGGCTGTAGCTGTCGGACCGACTGGTACTACAGATCATCCAGAAGGTGTCCCAGTATTTGCTTGGAAAGGTGAAACCTTAGAAGAGTACTGGTGGGCAACGCAGCAGCTATTTCTCTGGCCAGATAACAAAGGGCCAAACCTGATACTGGACGATGGTGGCGATGCCACAATGATGGTCCATAAGGGGCTTGA
>CAJWET010000012.1 GCA_913031515.1 uncultured Acidimicrobiaceae bacterium
CCAAAGGGCAGGGGCAGGATATGTCCGTATCAGTACTCCGGGCACCCTAGCGGTAGGTTCACTAGAATCTGTTTCACATTTTCTACCAGAGGACAGCTGGGAACAATGCCTCGAAACGGATATCCATAGATTTTCTGCTGGAGTTATAGGTCCAGGGCTTGCAGTCTCTAGTTCCAATATCAAATCAATTCAAAAAGCCGTCTCGGACTCTCCAATCCCCCTTGTAGTAGATGGTGGCGCTATAGCAGCTGTTGGAGAGAATCAGCAGCTGCTTGGGACAAGGAAAGCAGATACGATTTTGACTCCCCACGATCGAGAATTCGAAGACCTAGTCGGCTTTAGACCGGGCCCGAGAAGACTTGAGGACGCTCTAAAGGCTGCTAAGTTTACTAATTCGATTATTTTGCTCAAAGGGCCGGTCACTGTTGTAGCTAATCCTGAAGGGCGTTGCTTGGTTGTAGCTAATGGAGATCAGAGATTGGCAACTGCTGGAACAGGAGATGTTCTTTCGGGGATCATTGGCGCCCTTCTAGCTCAAGGCATTGCTGGAATGGAAGCTGCAGCAATGGGAGCATGGATCCATGCTAAAGCTGGGCAATTCTTACCTGAGCGTGGGATGGTGGCATCTGATCTTATCAACGTAATCCCGGAGGCATTACATGCGACCGACATGGGCTGACATAGATCTCGAAGCAATCAAGCATAATGTGCGTCAGGTAAGTGAGATGGTTTCTCCTTCTCTCCTTTGCGCTGTTGTAAAAGCTAATGGATACGGCCATGGGGCAATTCCAGTAGCCCGAGCAGCTGTATCAGCAGGAGCCGAATGGCTTGCTGTCGCATTGGTAGAAGAAGGAATAACTCTTCGTGAAGCGGGTATAGAAGAGCCAATTTTGCTTTTATCTGAACCGAGACCTCGTGAGATGGTTCAAGTCGCTGAATATGACCTTAGGCCCGCAGTGTACAGTGGAGAAGGTATAGCAGCCGCCGCCGCGGCCGCAACACAAGTGGATAAAGAAATCGCTGTACATCTCAAAATTGACACAGGTATGAGGCGGGTCGGAGTAGAGCCAGATTCAGCACTCACATTAGCCAAAGCGATACATGGGAAATCCTCCCTAGTGCTTGATGGACTTTGGACACACTGTGCAGTCGCAGATATGACGGACAATCCATTCACCGCTGAGCAACTTAACACCTTTGAAAAAACTGCCGAAGATATCCTCGCAGAAGGTATCCATCCCAATATGCGCCACGCAGCTAACTCCGCACTTGCTATCAACAACCCAGAAGGTAGGTATGATCTAGTTCGATGCGGGCTAGCAATTTATGGAATTACTCCATTTGGCGATGGAAGCCTAGAAATAGACCTTCGTCCTGCCATGAAAGTCCGTTCCGAAGTCTCATATGCTAAGACAATAGGAGCCGGTGAGAGTGTTTCTTATGGTTTGAGTTGGACATCGGAAAGACGGACACGCATTGCAACTGTTCCAATGGGATACGCTGACGGATTACGGCGAGATGCTGGTCACTGTGGAGGAGAAGTTCTTATTGGAGGGAACCGATACCCTATCGTAGGCAACGTTACGATGGACCAATTCTTAGTCGACTGTGGTGAAAACGATGTAAACCCCGGAGATGAAGTAGTTGTGTTGGGCCCACAGGGCGCTGCTCAAATTACAGCATCAGAATGGGCTGCAAATTTCCAAACGATAACTTATGAAATCATTTGCGGAGTGGAGAGTCGTATTCCGCGACGGTATTCGTGATAGATAGGTAAATAGATAGAAATGCTTACAGATATTCAAGGTATCCAAGTTGGGAACTGGACCGATAGAGACGCCGCAACAGGATGTACGGTAGTCATCTTCCCCGAAGGAACGGTTGCGTCAGGTGAAATACGTGGTGGTGCACCTGCAACCAGAGATTTTTCCCTGCTTCACCCAAGTCGGATAGTAGATCGAATTGATGCAGTGGTTCTCTCTGGTGGGTCAGCTTATGGACTAGCAGCTTGTGAGGGAGTTATGGATTTCCTAGAAAAACGAGGACAAGGTTTTCCTACAGCTTCCGGCAATGTCCCGATAGTTGTGGGGATGTCACTTTTTGATCTTAATCAGGGTGATCCACAAAAGCGCCCAGGCGTCGAGGAAGGAAAAAAAGCAGCAGCATCAGCGTCGTCGAGTAAAACTGAAGTGGGATTGGTAGGTGCAGGCACTGGAGCTACTATCTCGAAATGGTGTGGTAAGGAAAACGCTAAGCCAGGAGGTATAGGTGTTGCATCTTGCCAATCAGGGGATTTGATTGTTGCTGCCTTATTTGCTGTGAATGCCAGCGGTGATATTGATGATGGGATGGCGAGGGAATCGATAGCAAATGGTACATTTGTATTCCCCGAAGTTTTGCCATTTGAGAATACGACGATAGGAGTAGTTGCAACTAATGCCCGATTGTCAAAAAGTGAATGCTTCCTTGCAAGTCAGAGCGCCCATGATGGCTTTGCAAAGGCGATATTCCCCGCCCATACCCAAAGCGATGGAGATGCGGTCGTCGTTGCCGCTACTGGCTCAGTAGATGCATCTGTAGGGACTGTTCGGCTTCTTGCAACCGTCGCAGTTGAAAAAGCTATACGAAGCGTCACAAACTACACCTAGATTCTGGAAGATTGCTTCCTGATTATCTTTGGAGGTGATCTTCGACTTGCAAGGACTACCCTGAGAGAGTGTTTAAAGTAAGAACGAATGATGTCACTGAAACACGAAAGTTAGCAGCATGCTTAGCAGAATTTGTGGTTGCGAAAGACTTACTTCTACTTGTCGGGGACCTCGGTGCAGGAAAAACTGCGTTCACACAGGGTTTTGGCAAATCTTTAGGTGTTACAGATCCAATAACAAGCCCTACTTTCACCCTTGCTAAGGGGTACTCAGGGCGTCTCACTCTCCACCACTTGGATGTTTATAGAATTGAAGACTTGGAAGAAGTCCGCGATTTAGCATTACCTGAGCTTCTTGAAGGAGACTCAGTAACTGTCATCGAATGGGGAGATCAAATAATTCCCGCAATCCCCCAAAATTACCTCGAAGTGCGCTTTGAGTATGGTTCTACAGATAATGAACGCAATGTGACGATTTCACACGTTGGGGCAAGTTGGAATGAACGAATAGGTGGGCTTCAAGAAGCTCTGGCTGAATGGGGCACTCAGTAATGATTATTCTTGGGATCGAAAGCGCTACATCTCAGGTGGGATGTGCGATTGGTGGGCACGAAGGAGTGCTTGCTTCCGTTCATTCCTCGCGAGGTAGAAGGCACGCAGAGAACTTAGCGCCGCAGATCGAATTTGTTCGAGCGCAGGCAAGAATAAACCTCAGTGAGATCAGTGTTGTTGCAGTCGACGTAGGGCCTGGGCTTTATACTGGACTGCGTGTAGGGGTGGCTACAGCAGTATCTATAGCGTTCGGCCTTGGAATTCCTATGATTGGGGTTTCGAGTCTTGATTTGCTCGCATATCCAGTGCGTCACTGTTCAAAACTCATTGTGCCGGCTATTGATGCGCGTAGAGGTGAAATTTTCCATGCGAATTATCGTCAAGTTCCTGGCGGAGTCCAAAGAATAAGCGAGCCCGCCGTGAGCACTCCGGATGACCTCGCTGCGGACTTACTAGCTCATGGGAATGAAGCGCTACTTGTTGGGGATGGAGCTGTTCGTTACGCCGATATGTTTGCCAATCTTCGTGGAGTTGAAGCTGCAGAACCAAGTGTCGCTTACCCATCGGCTGCTTCTATAGTGCAGTTGGCTCATGCAAAAGCACTTCGAGAAGAATTCGTGAGCCCTTCCGAGTTAGAACCTGTGTATTTGAGAAAACCAGATGCAGCAGAAATTGAACAACAGAAACGTAAAATATTATGAAATTACTTCCAGCGACACGAAAGCACATTCAAGAAATAATGGAGATTGACCAAGCAGCGTTTCCCGAGCCGTGGAGTAAAAAGCTTTGGTTAAAGGAAATAGATCGAATGCATCGGTCTTATTATGTGGCGTCTGATGGAGAAGGAGTCATTGGGTATGGAGGCGGTTTACTAGCTGGAGATGATTTCCATATAACAACCATCGCTGTGGAAGAATCTAATCTAAAAAAAGGCGTCGCTACTCAAATAATGATCAAACTACTCGAAGAAGCAATTATTTTGGGGGCAACTGACCTCACGCTGGAAGTACGCGTTGGGAATCTTCCGGCTCAGGCCTTATATAGAAAATTTGGTATGGCCCCCGCAGGAATTAGACGCTCTTATTATCAACCTGATAACGAAGATGCACTAATCATGTGGGCCAATGATATTCACGAGAATTCTTATAAGGTACTCCTAGATTCGATAAAGCGTGAACTTATTCCAAAGGAAACTATCACATCATGACATCTGAACTTACGCTTGGTATTGAGACTTCTTGTGATGAGACTGCAGCTTCTGTAGTAACTAGTGAGAACGTTGTTTTGTCCTCAGTAGTTAGTAGTCAAGTGGATCTTCATGCTCGTTATGGAGGTGTTGTTCCAGAGGTAGCTAGCAGGGCGCATGTAGGTCTAGTAAATCCTGTGATCGCCCAAGCCCTTGTGGAAGCAGGTGTTGAGCCGAAAGACATTGATCTTGTAGCGGCCACGAAAGGGCCGGGGCTAATCGGTTCTCTTCTTGTCGGAGTTAGTGCAGCAAAAGCCTTGTCTCTCGTCTGGGGAATACCCTATATAGGGGTTAACCATCTTGAAGCACATCTCTATTCGTGTTTCCTCGAGGAGCCAGATTTGGAACTCCCGCTAGTGGTTTTATTAGTGTCTGGAGGGCATACGATTTTGGTTTCGATGGAGGACCATTTGCAATATTCAATCCTTGGACAAACACTCGATGATGCGGTTGGAGAAGCGTATGACAAAGTTGCACGCTACTTGGGGTTAGGGTACCCAGGGGGCCCAGCCATTGATCAATTGGCAGTCCACGGAAAAAATACTATTGAATTCCCTAGGCCTATCATCAACGATGGATTCGATTTCAGCTTTAGTGGTTTGAAGACGGCAGTTATAAACTATGTTCGCCAAAATCCCGAAACGCCTACGGAGGATGTCGCGGCATCATTCCAAGAAGCTGTAGTCGAAGTTCTAACAACAAAGGCACGTAAAGCGCTGGTTAATACAGGGGCGAAGGGCCTATGTATCGGAGGTGGTGTTGCTGCTAATTCAAGGTTACGTGAAGCGGTATTTGATATTTGCCTAGAAGACGGGCTTCACTCATTTGTCCCAAGCCGCGCGTACTGTACTGATAATGCTGCGATGGTTGCATCTACGGGATGGCGTAGATTTCTCGAAGATGGTCCTGACTCTCTAGATAGTGGAGCAGACCCTAATCTCAAACTACATGGGTAAGCGAAGAAGATTGCAAAGTATTGCTGTGAAGAGTCCGGATCTTTTGCGTAAATTGCTGGTTTTGATAAAATTTCGGTAACACTTATATTATGAATACTCCTTCAATCGAATCCCTAGATAAACCCGAACAAGAAAAACAGTTGATCAAACTAGTTGAGGAGTTCTTAGAAAAGAACGACCCTAACTCTATGGATAATACAGATTTCCGAGGTGCCCGCTATGAAGCGGGCCTTGCTTGGGTACGTTTTCCTGAAGGTGAAGGGGGATTAGGATTACGTCCAAATTTGCAGAGGGTAGTAGAGCGGAAAATGCGGGAAGCAGGTGCCCAACCCACTGACCCAACAACCTTTTTTATGTCCTTGGCAGGCCCTACAATTTCAACCCATGGATCTAGTGAACAGAAAGAGAGGTTTCTTCGCCCTATGTATACGGGAGAGGAAAGATGGTGCCAGCTATTCTCAGAACCTGGCGCTGGTTCGGATTTTGCCGGACTTGCTTGTAAAGCCGAACGGGATGGGGACGAGTGGGTTATTAGTGGACAAAAAGTATGGAATACCCTCGCTCATTTAGGTGATTGGGGGATGTTGGTAACTAGAAGCAACCCTGAACTTCCAAAGCACAAGGGAATGACCTATTTTGCATTAGATATGCGAGCTAAGGGAGTCGAGGTTAGACCTTTGCGCCAGATCACTGGAGAGGCAGAATTCAACGAGGTATACGTGACTGAAGTCCGTGTTCCTGATTCCTGCAGAATTGGGGATGTCGGGGAAGGTTGGCGTGTAGCTTTAACGACGTTGATGAATGAACGGTCAGCTATTGGTGGAAGTAGTGGAGGGTCAACTTCTCAGCCAGGAGCTGGGCCGATCGGAGACGCTGTTGAGATATGGAAGAACTTGCCAGAAGATAACCAAAATAAGAAAGTCTTGGATGACCTTATGTCCCTATGGGTAAAATCGGAAGCATTACGATTAACTAATCAACGTGCTTCTTCCGCAGCGAAGGCAGGGAACCCTGGGCCTGAAGGTTCTATTGGAAAATTGGCTTCGGCGGAACTTAATAAAGCAATTTATGAATTATGTCTGAATATGCTTGGTCCTTCTGGGCAGGTCGGATACGACTATACGTTTAGAAGGCCAGAACTTCTATCTACAGATGGTTCGGTCCATGGCCCCCGTTACGCATTTCTACGTGTTCGGGCTAATTCTATTGAAGGTGGGACTTCAGAAATTATGCGAAATATTTTAGGTGAGCAGGTTCTTGGACTTCCCGGTGAACCACGAGTGGATAAAGAGATACCTTGGTCCGATGTCCCCAGAAGTTGACAGGGTATCCGGAACTTAATTCTTGCTAGTATCGGCTTTCCAGTTTGGATCTCGTCCAGTTAAGCTGATCAATGTATCGACTGTGCTCGAACCATCCATAGAAGACACTGGGTTTTTGTACCGTTCTGGACTCTGTGACCTGACTGCTGGTACAAGCCTTTCGGCAACGTAGAGGACATATGAAGCCTGCTCTTCATCTATTAGATGACTAATATGGCATGCTCTACTGATGTCCCAAGTAAGTATCGTAGTATCAAATATTCTCGCATTTAAAACAGCTTTAGCTTTAGCTTCACCGATGGTTGAAGTTGCCATACCGGATAGTGCTCCAGTCGCTCTCCACGCATCTCGGCATTCCTTAGCTGCAGCAAGATAGACCCCAACCGGATCATCGCCAATCAGGTCCTTTGGATCGATTAAATCGAGAGAAGGATCGGCAGGCTGTCTTAGTCCGAAACCTGTAAATAGTCGGGTTGACGCTACGAGTTTGTTGACGATATCTTTGACGTCCCACAGGTCACATGGAGTAGGAAGCGCCATTTGGTCAATGTTGATGGTAGAAATAACAGCGGATGCTCGAGACTGGACAAGATCTAGCATCCTCAGTGGGTCAGGAGAATTAGACATATCCAAGAAATAGCACCTTTTCTGAACAAGTGCATATCTGTTATTTATTAGTTTCCGTCTCACTTGAAAGAAGGTTTACTATTTCACTTGAAGCTTCCAAAGGCCTAGGCTTAACAGTAAATATAACATTTTGGAGGTTATTCCTATGAGCGACAATGCACAAAGGGCATACGAAGCGATGCAAAGCACTATAGGGTCTGATCCAGTAGCAGGGGAGTGGTTTGAAATAACCCAAGAAAGAATTAATGATTTTGCCGACGCTACTATCGACCATCAATTTATCCATGTGGACATAGAGCGGGCTGCTCAAACCCCTTTTGGTGGGACTATAGCGCATGGTTTTCTTACACTATCGATGCTTGTCCACCTATCGACAACCATTCCGATAGAGGAATCCTACCAAGATATTGGGGGTGTTTTGATGGGTATCAATTATGGATTGAATAAAGTACGGTTCATAAATCCTGTTCCAGCGGGTTCAAGAGTCCGAGCAACGTCACAAGCTATTGATGTGGCATTGAAAGGGAACGCTGTAGACCTTACAAGAAAAATGACGATAGAAATCGAGGGTCAGGATAAGCCAGCCTTGATTGCTGAATGGATTGGCAGGACAGTTTTTTCATGAGTATTCCTGTCGACATTGACAACTTAGAAAAGGCAATAGATAAATTTGGGGCAACTGCTTATCTGATTACGACTGATAATGAGGCTCATCCACATATTACGCACGTAACACTATCAAAAGACTCTGATGGCTTTGTTTGTTATCTGGGTAGGAAAACTTCAGCGAATGCAGCTGCTAGGCCTTCTGTAGCTATGCTATGGCCGCCCATGTTGCCGGGCGAACACAGCTTGATCGTGGATGGGTTGATGCAAGTTACCGAAATTCCCGAAAGGGGTGCTCGCGGCCTATTTAAACCTAAAGCAGCGATCTTGCATCGTTCAGCTTCAGGCTCAGAAAAAGAAACGGCCGGAAACTGTACTAGTGATTGTTCACCCGTAATAACTGAAAGAAGGTAAGTGCGCCATGGAATATAAGAAGCTTGGCAGAACTGGTCTGAAGGTTTCACGGTTGTGCTTGGGCACTATGACATTTGGTAATCAGTGCAACACGACGCAATCTCATGAAATTCTTAACTATGCTCTCGAGGCTGGGATTTCGTTTATCGATACAGCTGACATCTATCCCGCTAATGGTGTACCAGAGGATATCGGGGAAACTGAGCGGATCATTGGGGAATGGATTGGTCCTCATCGTGATGATGTAATCTTAGCAACTAAATTTTTCGCTCCGACAGGATCGAACCCTTGGCAAGGGGGTTCTAGCCGGAGAAATATCAGAGATTCGGTTGAGGCATCGTTGCGAAGGTTACAGACGGACTATATCGACTTGTATCAGGTTCATTTCCCAGATTACGAGACGCCGATTGAAGAGACGTTAAAAACCTTAGATGACCTTGTCCGCCAAGGGAAGATACTCTATGCGGGTTGCTCAAATTATCCCGCATGGTATTTGGCTTTAGCTCTAGGAGTCTCAGAAACAAACAACTTGGTTCGCTTTGACTGTGTTCAGCCAAGATACAACCTCCTGTTCCGAGAACCAGAACGTGATCTATACAATTTATGTGACTTTAAAGATCTTGCCGTTATTCCATATAATCCGTTAGCCGGAGGTTTGCTTACCGGAAAGCATTCTCGCGAAGCGCCACTCGATGGAACAAGGTTCACATTGAAAGGAGGTCAGGGGAAGCGGTATATGGACCGGTATTGGGCAAATACTTTTCACGAAACAGTTGATTTACTTCGACCGATTGCTGAACAAGCTGGTATTTCGCTCGCGCAATTAGCGACAGGGTGGGTCCTCGCTAATCCTACAATTACCTCGCCCATAGTTGGCGCTACAAATCCAAAGCAGCTTGATGATGCGATACGAGCCGTTCAAGAACCACTAGACACAGAAACCATTGCGGAGCTTGATGATCTAACCCGTGAATTTCGAAGGGGCGATACGAGCATCCAATTTAGGAAAAATGAAACTAAGTAAGTTTTTTATTAGCGCTTTACCTTTTTTGAAGGAGTGATTTAATTTCGTCCATAATGATGTCAACGTTGACGATGTCATCGTTGCTTGGAAGTTTAAAAGGGTTCCCGAACCTGATCGTTACTGCCGGCCGTGAGAATCGAAAAAGTGGGAATGCTTTCCCCATCGGCCAAACTTTATCAGTACCTTTAATTGCAACTGGAAGAATAGAAACATTTGCTGCATTCGCTATTCTAGAAATTCCTGGTCTTCCTTGACCTACTCCATCTGGTCTGTCAACTTCTGGAACCAATCTCCCTTCTGGCATCACTGCCACGGAGTATCCTTCACTTAGAAGCGAAATCGCTAGTTCTTCTGCTTTTTCCCGAGTCGCTTTCGAAGTAGGAATGCACCCATTGCGTTTCAACCAGCCTCCGATAAGTGGCTTTTCAAACAAGTCAGCCCTGATAAGACAATGACATGTTAACCCCAATTCATATAGGACTTTCCATGCAATAATGAAATCGAAAAAACTTCTGTGATTCGCAGCGAAAATGAAAGGTTCACCATTTGGAGTAACAATGTGTTTCGGCGCATCTACTTTTGCAAAAATTCTGGAAAAGACTGATAAAGCCTTCCCGTTTCTCCTAAATGAACGGACTTGCAAAATAGGTTTCGAATAATGATGTCCCATAAACTTATTCCCGCGACTTCGCTACTTCCGCACTCAAGTCAGATATACGTAGTTCTCCTTCGACCGTCTGGCCTCCTAGGTCGAGAAATCGCCGCATTAGATGCTGTCCATTATCTGAGTAGCAGAGCTTGTCAAATATGGCGCTTTCTTCCAAGAGTCCATTTCTTGGAGAAGGGGCGGAATTGAGGAGGGATGTTTTGGCTCCTCTAACAGCAGCAGAATCAAAACTAGCTATGCGATTCGCAAGCCAGAACACATATTCATCAAGCTCTTCTGGTGGTAATGCTCTAGTGAAGTATCCCCATTCTTCGCCAGTGTTAGCCTCCAAGTCTATACCACCTAAAATGAGCTCTGCGGCCCTGCTGTACCCTATTAGCGATGGAAGCCGCTGTGTGCCACCTCCACCGGGGATAATGCCAATCGGGACTTCCATCTGGTTCATTTTTGCTAAGCCGAGCGCAGCGAATCGCATATCACATGCCATGGCGATTTCACTTCCTCCTCCTCCAACTCTTCCGGCAATTTTACATATTGTGACCTTTGGCAGAAGCCTCAAACGTTCACATAGTGCATCAAAGACGTTAAGTTCTTGTTGAGCAGAGGCTGGTTTGTCTTCTGGCTGTTCCAAGAGAGCTGTAACGTCAAAATGGGCAAGAAAGAAGTCAGGATTTGCACTTTGGAAGACTATGACAGTGTTCTCCTCTTCGCTAGAAAGCCAGTATGACAATTTGATCAAATCAGTTAGAAGTGATTTCGTGATGAGGTTTATCGGGGGATTGTCAATCGTTACCCAAAGCACCTGTTCCTCTGAAGAAACTTGAAGATGCTTGTACTCTGGTGCTTTATTATCCGACACGCACCACGACCTTACCCCAAGTTTTCCTATCTGCAAGGTCCTGAACAGCTTGCGCTCCACTTTGATATTCATAAACAGGGTAAATAAGCGGGTCAACGTCACCTGTTTCAGCTAATTGAAGCACAGCTTGCATTTGTTCGTTGAGTGATTGAGGGTTTCTGCCAAGAGATGCTCCCCAGTGGACACCTACGACACTGTAGTTTTTCAAAAGAATATGATTTGCGGGAAGTTCCGGAATGCCTGCAACAAAACCGATAATAAGCAAGCGCCCATTCCATGCCATGCATCTGCGAACATGGTGAGTCGTTTCTCCCCCGACTGGGTCATAGGCAACGTCAACACCGCCATTGCTTACATCCCGAACTTCATCCACCCAGTTAGAGTTTTTTTGATGGTCTATGACGTGGTCAGCCCCGAGGACTTTGGCCTGTTCTACTTTCTCTTCTCCACCCGCAACTGCAATCACTTTTGCTCCAGCAGCTTTCCCAAGCTGTATTGCCGCAGACCCTGTTCCTCCGGCGGCGCCAGTTACAAGTAATGTTTCTCCATCGGCTATTCGAGCACGATCATGCAGCGCGAACCATGTGGTTCCATAGTTAACGGGCACCGCTGCTGCTTTCTCCATTGCGAACGATTCTGGGATTTTCCACAAACCCATTTCATGGACATTGACCTGGTCGATAAGTCCACCTCCGAGCATCATCACCTTGTCTCCAACCTCCAGGGTGGTTACATCTTGCCCAACTGCAGAAACAATTCCAGCACTTTCTCCTCCTGGTGTCCAAGGCAATGGGGGTTTAATTTGGTATTCCCCACGGCATTGGAGAACATCGGGGAATGAAATGCCCACAGCTTTGACTGAGACCGTAACTTGTCCGACGTCTGGTTTGGGAGTATCGGGGACCTCAGTCAGTTCAAGTTTCTCAATAGGGTCACCTAGTTCATGTAGTTGCCAAGCGCGCATGTAAGTTATATCTCCTTTTGAATTTGGATACGTTCTTCGTTATTTGTATTCTGCAAATAATCCATACGTCAAACTGAAAGTTAAAAATGGAAGACCGGAAGCCATCAGAAGAGTTCTCGTTGGTACAAGTTGCTGAAGGGATCCACGTTTGGTTAGCGCCCAATGGGTCATGGGGTATGAGTAATGCGGGGTTGATCCTAGGTGAAGACGAGTCAATGATTGTAGATACCATGTTCGATCTCAATCTAACAAGGTCGATGTTGAATGCCATGGCAACGATAGAGCCTCGAATTAGTAAAAGTGTTGACGCTCTACTAAATACTCATGCCAATGGCGATCATTGTCACGGTAATGAACTTGTTCCAACTGAAAGAGTAATCGCATCAGAGGAAACTGCTAACGAAATGGATGAACTTCCTCCAGCAGTTCTTTTTGCCATGGTTGAGAGATTCAAAGGGGATTCTTCTGCCCTAGGTCAATACATTCGGCATGCATTCGGAGCTTTTGATTTCTCGAACATTACGATGCGGTTGCCAACAGAAACATTTACGAATGAGATGTCACTAACTATTGGAAACGTAGAAGTTGAACTTTATGAGGTCGGCCCAGCGCATACTAGGGGTGATGTAATTGCTTACATCCCATCCCGCGGGGTGGTTTTTACTGGCGACATACTTTTCAATCATGAGACCCCTATTATGTGGTCTGGTCCGGTCGATAATTGGATCGCTGCGTGTGAACTGATTGCATCGTTTGATGCCATAACGATTCCGGGCCATGGGCCAGTAACAGATAGCACCGGTGCTATAGAAATGCGTGACTATTGGGTCATGCTCCGCGATCAAACCAAAGAGAGATTCGATGGTGGGATGAGTGTACTGGATGCTGCGCGAGACATAGACCTTGGCCCCTACGCTGGTTGGGGAGGGCCAGAACGAGTCTTTCTTAACGTCAATTCGTTGTATAGAGAATTCGGGAGTGACAGGGTTATAGAGGATGTGATGGATTTGTTCGCAGAAATGGGAGCTATCTGGGTTGCCGGAAATGGCTTACCGGCTGACCAGAGTAACTAGTCAGCCGGTAAGGGAAGGGTCCAATGGGGGGTGGACCTTATATTGACATGATGAAGGGCTAGATGTTTGAGCCCTGTCTTTGATTTCGACGTTGTTTGTCTTTCCGGCCGCCACGATCTTTGTCTTCTCTGTCGTCTTTTCTGTCGGGGACAGTGTTGACAATTTCGGTGGCTTTGTCTGGAATACCTGCGGCTTTCTCTGCGGCTTCCTCAGCGGTGATCTTTCCATCAGCCACTGCCTGATTAAGGCGTTCGGTCATAGAGGCGACGATCGCATCGACCACTGTGTTGGCACTTATTCCATTAGCTTCAGCTGTATCACCCAGAGTTTGACCGTTGGCGAATCCCTCTCTGACATCTGCAGGGTCTAACCCGAGATCAAGAAGAACTTCACCGAGGAAAGCTCCTTTTCTGTGACCCCGATTATGTCGGTTACCTTTATTATCTTCGCCGCTATCAATTTCTTGACTGCTATTAGTTTCAAGTGAAGGAGAACTATCTTGGGCAGAAGCCAGAAGAGGAATGGCTACAAGGGTTCCTCCAAAGAGGGAAGCAGCCACCACGGCTATTGTGAATGTTTTTTTCAAAGTCATTTGGACTTTCCTTTCTAAGGGGTTAGTCCGTATTGTTTCTTAGTGTAGTAAGGGTTTCCTTAAGGAAAGGTAAGAACTCTTTAAGAAGATGCTGCTTCTATCTTAAATACGTTCCCTTCTTGACGTCGCGCAGCGAAAAAACTGTCGATTGCAAAAAGGATCAAACCGAACCAAATAACTGAGTATCCAACAAACCGTACTTCGTCGAAATCTTCGCCATAGGCAAAAATTCCGAGAAGTAGCTGAAGGGTGGGGGTTATATATTGCAAAAGCCCGAGGATACTCAATGGGATGCGACGGGCTGAAGAGGCAAACAACAATAAGGGGATTCCAGTCGCTAGTCCTGAGAGGAGCACCAATGTAGTAACTCCGGAACTGATACTTAGATTTTCAGCCGCATTTCCTCGAATAAGTAGAAAGAGAAGCGCTGGCAAAACGACGGTAGAGGTCTCGATAGTTAATCCTGTGAGTGGCCCAGGTGGAGCAACCTTACGAATAAGCCCATAGAGGGCGAATGAACAAGCAAGTGAAACAGAGATCCACGGAAAAGATCCAAGAGCGAAGGTGAGCCATAGAACACCTATGAAAGCGAGGCTAACAGATACCCAAATCACTGACCGTAGTTTTTCTCTTAGGATTACCACTCCTAAGAAAACATTTATCAGAGGATTCATAAAGTAGCCGAGTGAGGCGTCGACAACATGGTTAGCATCAACTGCCCATACGAACATCCCCCAATTAAATCCAATTAGAAGACCACAAGTTACTCCAGCAAGAAGTCCGTTTCGAGAAGAAATTACTGACTGAAGTTCTTTGCCCTTTCTAAGCAGAATGATCGCGAGGACTGTGAAGAGAAAAGTGCAGAGTATGCGCCACGAAAGGACATCTATCGCTTCAATGTCAGTTAGGGCTTTCCAAAAGATAGGGGAGAGTCCCCAGAGAATATAGCCAGTTAGTCCAAACCAAATTCCTCGATTCACCTCATTAGGCATGTCTGGCGAAAACCCTCCTTTCTCGCATCGAATCGAACCCTGTCAACAACTCATTTTCGAAATAAGCGCTTCCATGTAGCCTAACGTGGTGCGTACATTTGCTACGGTTACTGTTCAGGTATGCGATCTAAAGAATTTCTCGTAGTTGTAGTGGTAACAATGTCGCTTCTTTGGGTGACGGGTTGCCGATCCACTTCAGAGACTGTGGAACTATCAGGATCCAGCACGTATTCTCAAGCTGTCGAAGAACTTCTTTCCTCTGCCTTTGTGGTTGAAGGTCTTGCTTGCCAGAAAAAGGCTACCGGATCAGGTTTTGCCGTTGAAAAAGGTATTCTCACCAATGCGCATGTAGTAGCTGGGACAGAGGACCTACATGTGATTGATCATGAAGGGAACCAATATCCAGCACGAATTGTCTCATTCGACTCTCAAACGGACCTAGCACTACTAGATGTTGAAGGCGTCAACGTCCCCTCACTTCCTATTGCTGCCCCAGAAATAGGCTTAGAAGGGATTGCTCTAGTTGGAGGTGATGGCATGATCAAAGCTATCCCAGCAACTATTGACCGCTTAGTTGATATAAATATTGCAGATATTTATGGCGAAGGGGAATATCTTCGAAAAGGAATGCAATTGGAAGCCGATATTTCCCCCGGCGATTCAGGAGGGGCTATTATCGACAGCTCTGGAGGAGTTGTTGGCCTAGTTTTCTCCCGTTCAAGCAGTAGAACTGGTGTTTCCTATGCCGTATCCAGCGAAGAGTTTTACCTTGTAACTGAAAACATTTCTTCCGAAAGTGTTGATAGCGGTGAATGTTTACGGAAGTAATTGTGGTTCACTACCGCAAAATGGAAATGGTAAAGTTTCTTGAAACATGTAAAACTGTATGTTGGAGCTTGGAGGGAAGATGAGTAGGGAAAAGATTGTTGAGTTAACGCGAGGCCACGTTGAGATAATGAAGAGCGGAGAGTTACCTCTTGCTGATGATGTGTTTCGTATTCCGGTGACGAACTATTTTGATCCTGACCGTTGGGAATCTGAGATGGATCTTATTTTCAAGCGGGTTCCTCTTGTGCTTGGGTTTACTGTGGAGGTTCCTAAGGCGGGTGATTACAAGGCTATGGAGGTCGCGGGAGTGCCGCTCATCCTTGTCAGGGGAAGAGATGACGTGATTCGTGGTTTTGTCAATATGTGTAGTCATCGGGGTGCGCAGATTGTGGATAATGGGAATGGGAGTACGAGAAGCTTTTCATGCCCGTATCATGCGTGGACTTATAACCTCACTGGTGACCTTGTCGCTATTTTGGATGATCAGGATTTCGGTGAGGTAGATACTTCCTGTATGGGGTTGACTCCTTTGAATGTGGAGGAGCGTGTGGGGATTATCTGGGGTTCGATTACGCCTGGGGTTGAGCTTCATCTTGATGAATTTCTGGCTGGGTATGATGAGCTGCTTGAGAATCATGGTTTGGGGGACTGTGTGTTTGTGGGGCGGCAAACGCTTGAGGGGCCGAACTGGAAAGTGGCGTACGACGGCTACCTGGATTTTTACCATCTCCCGATTCTCCACAAGGACACCTTTGGTCCGGACTATAACAATAAGTCTCTGTTTGATCATTGGGGGCCCCACCAACGAGTACAGGGTCCCGATCACCGGCTTCTGGACCTAGTCAACCTCCCAGAGGAAGACTGGTCGCAAACTAGACTTGTAAGTGGGGTTTGGACTATTTTCCCCCATATCTCTATTGCATCATTTGATGCTGGAGGTCATATCTTTATGATTTCTCAGTTGTTCCCCGGGTCTGACCCTGATACTTCGGTTACCCACCAGAATTTCCTCGCATCATTCGAACCTGATGAAGAACAAATGCTACAGATCGAAAAACAGATGGAATTTCTTCGTTACGTTGTAGCTGAGGAAGATTATTTCACGGGGAACCGTATCCAGAAAACCGTCAAGACCGGGGCGAAATCACACTTCATCTTCGGCCGTAATGAAGAAGGTTGCCAGAGGTTCCACCGTTGGACGGATGCACTCCTGGCAGCCGACAATGACAACGCCCTTTTGGAATTGTATAAGAACGGTATTGATTGATTTTCTTCATGGAGGAAACCCCAAAAGGCCCCAATTGTCAGCAAAGCAGGTATATAAGAGCAATCCCTTTCTAGTTTCACGCATATTGCACCGCATGAACTCACTAGAATGGAGATGTGAGAGGAATACTTAACTGCGCTGGCTACATCCCAAACAGGTATCTTGAAAGATCGTCCATACAAGAGTTCATGGGAAGTAACGTGCCAACAGGTGTTCGTTCAGTAGCTTCCTATGATGAGGACACTGCAACCATGGGCGTCGAAGCAGCGCGAATTGCACTTCTCCCACTTCGAGACCATGCAAACCCAGCAGCTGTCTGGTTCTCCTCTTCGAATCCCCCCTATATGGATAAAACAAATGCAAATGTGATCCACGCCGCTCTTCAGCTTGCCAAAAGCACTTCAGCGTATGACTTTGGGGGAGCAGAGAAATCAGGAATTGGAGCACTTAAGACAGCCCTAAGTTCTACAGAGACTTTGCTTTTGGTGCAATCTGACATCCGGTCAGGGTTGCCTTCTAGCGAAGACGAAGTATATGGAGGGGATGCAGCTTCCGCATTACTCATAGGTAGTGATGAAGATGGTCCTCTCGTTGCCCGTTACCTTGGAGGATCTTCAGCTAGTGAAGAGTTTATAGATAGATGGAGAGATCCTTATGAGAGAAATACCAAAAGCTGGGAAGAACGTTTCGTAGTAACGCGGTATCTTCAACTAATAGATTCAGCTTGG
>CAJWET010000013.1 GCA_913031515.1 uncultured Acidimicrobiaceae bacterium
ACCTCTTGAATGCCATTCAAGCGCTCTCCCGACTGAGCTACGGCCCCAGCACAATCACCTGATCTTTCAAACAGCGTCTCGAGCGGGGCTGACGGGACTTGAACCCGCGACCTCCGGTGTGACAGACCGGCACTCTAACCAAACTGAGCTACAGCCCCTTCCAACTCTCAATAATACCCTCACGGGGAATCGAACCCCGGTCTCCAGGTTGAAAACCTGGTGTCCTAACCGTTAGACGATGAGGGCGACTCCCCAATCTTTTCAAACAGGCCCGGAGGGACTCGAACCCCCAACCCCCGGTTTTGGAGACCGGTGCTCTACCAGTTGAGCTACGGACCTCTGACATCCATCGGTCTAGCCTATTCCCATCGTTCAGTGGCCAGGGGCGGAATCGAACCACCGACACCACGATTTTCAGTCGCGTGCTCTACCAACTGAGCTACCTGGCCCGTTACTGCCCGCGCCACTTGGCGCGCCACCTGGACCGAACAAAAGTACTGCCGCCCACCGAAAAAAAATCCGCCCGGCCTTTCGGCGACGGGCGGCTCGGCGAGGGGTGCGCGCTCCGGGCTTTCTAGAGGCGCCCCTCGACGGCCCGCCCTCTCGGGCTAGACCACGTATCCGCCATCGTCCATCCACGTGCCTGCTGAGCATCGGTCCTGAACATCGATGGTCCCCCAATCCCCGGTGGATGAACATTCAAACGCCGCCCGAAGGCGGCGTGTTTCAAAGTAGCGGGGGCAGGATTTGAACCTGCGACCTTCGGGTTATGAGCCCGACGAGCTACCATACTGCTCCACCCCGCGCTGGAAGTTCAATTATGCCGACGGAAACCCGTACCCGCAACTTTCTGGAGGTTTCCTGAGGAATTTATTCTTTCGGAACATCTAGTAATGTTACTTCTCCGGAGGATCCATCGACACGGATACGCGAACCGTCTTTGATTATCTGGGTTGCGTCCGCTACTGCGACAACACAAGGCATTCCTAATTCGCGGGACACGATGACAGCGTGACTCATCTGCCCTCCTACATCAACGACAACAGCTTCAGCGGGCACAAACAACGGTGTCCACGAAGGATCGGTTAGTGGAGCAATCAAGATATCTCCTGTACCTAGAGACCCTGGTTCGGAAGGGTTGGTCACAACTCTTGCGATTCCTTCAGTAACACCGGGGCATCCGCCGAAACCTTCAAGGGTGTCTCCCACATTTAATGTTGGGAAATCCCTTGGATTGGCTTCTTCTCGAAGCGGCCATGTTGAAGGGTCAGGCAAGTTACCTTCAAAGATAAAGGGAGGGGCCCGTCTGGAGAGTTCATTTCTGACATGCTTTCTGTCAGTGATACGTTTGTCGAAAGCGGCAGGATTCTTTATGTATTCATCTAGTTCAGTTTCCATGACAAACCATAAATCGATGAGTTTCCCATTGTCTCTTTGTTGAGCTGTTCTTTCAGCAAGTTCGCGAGAGATTAGTCGGGCAACGTGAATGAGATCGATGATCGTTGTCTTGGATCTCTCTCTTGCCTTCGAGAACAGGACCGAAGCATGTAAAGCTTTATTAAACAACCACAATCCCAAACCTTTTAGTTGGGACCTTGCCCGCGATAGGGCTTCTTCCCGATCCTTTGCGAGTATTTCCGCTCTGTGGTTCGGTGCTTTGTTAGAATCGGCGAGCCGCATCCTTTCTATAAGAACTAGGACTGAGGAAGGTTCGGTGCCCCATGTTTCGCAGGCGGTTTCCCATTCATTCGGGCCTCGGCTACCGAATTCCTCTAGAAATGCATCGAATTCTTCCACAAAACTGCTGGCATGGTATGAGTTACGTATCCTTTCTTCGAGATCTACAATACCCTCATCAAATAGGTCAGTAAGCTTGGGGTTCTTTGCCACTTCGCGGCCGAGTTCCCATAAAGCGAACGAGGGCGCAGCACTATCTACATCCCCTAAATTTCCGAGGAGCGTTAATGCAAGTGACCTATCGTTGAGACGTTCATCACATATTGATGAAAGCAACTGAACTGCACCACCAGCTTGGCCGGTTACATCCAGATGGTTGGTGAATAGATCCATGGTGGGTTGCATTATTTCTCGGAGAGCCACGGCTATTTCCTGATCAGTTGACTGGAGAATATCTGGAAGTCGTTGTTGCCATTGTCGCACCAACTCTCTGCCCGACTCTAGGGAAGGTATTTCATTGGTATTTAGCATTCTCCAGCCGTATCGAATGATCTTCAGGCTTGCTAAAAGACTCTTGTCGTCTTTATGAGGGGTATATTCCGGAGCTTGCTGTTCAGAACCGTAATATGTTGCATCGCTTTTTTCGATGGTTGTTCCAGGTGTCCTTACCGCGATCATTCTGCCAAAGGAAAGATTCAAATACATATAACCAGCGAAAACACCACCAAAACATGAAGGCCCCTCCAAAATATCTTTTTTCGAAATCACCCCTGCATTGATAGCAGCTCTTGCTGATGCCTCTTCTCCAACAATTCTGGTAAGAGTTATGGTTAATGGGTAGGCGACTTCTGGCCAAACTTCTCCAGCGTTTCCTCTGGTGTAGATCGGGTAGCGTTTTGATGGGTATTGGGTTATGTATTCTCCCAAACCGAAATCAATCATTTCTGCTGAGCCAAGATTCATTGTTGCACAATATGCGACAGGGCATATTTGCGCCAACTGTTAGAGCGCGCTCTAATGCTGTAAGACCACTGGAGGTTTTATTGATGGGGAATAGAGAGATCGTTGCACGCTACTGGAAAGTGCACTTTGGTCGGAAATGGGATGAAATGGCGAGCTTTTTCTCTGAAGATGCCCATTACACGGATGTGGGTTTAGATGCTGTTGGAGCAACGGGACCCGAGGAAATTATTTTGCGGTTGCGACTAGGGATCGAACCACTTTCAGGGTATGTGCATTACCCCAAGAATGTAATCTGCGAAGCAAATCTTGTCGTGACTGAACACGTTGAGCAGTGGCAGTTCCACACCGGTGAAGTCATCGATCATCCTTTTACGTCAGTCATGGAAATTAACAATGATGGAATGATTAGTCGATGGCATGACTATTCCCACTTGGGAAACCTTTTAGATCAGGCTCCAACCTGGTGGTTGGAGCATATTTTCAATGGTTGGAGAGATCGTCCTGATTTATGAGGAGACGTTTATCGGTCCATTACAATCCGGAGGATATACCAGAACATTGTCATAAGAGACCCAAATAGGGTTACCGCAGCTCCAACATATGCCTGTTCTGGGTAAGAGTGAAGAATCTTTTGCGTGTTGTAAAGAATGGAAGCACCCATTAATGCAACCATCGCCACTGAAAACCATGTTCCAATGTTCATTCCAAATAAAAGAGCTGCGACGATGAGAACCATTGCTGCAACCCCACCCCAGATAAGAATAGGCCTTAAGAATGAAAGGTCTCGTCGTGTTACCCATCCGACAAAGGAAAGACCAGCAAATCCCATCGCTGTGATGATTGCGGCAACCCAAACATCGCCTGCGGCCTGCCGAACGTTGAAGACATAATAAAGAAAAGGAGCAAAAATTAGAGCTTCAACGGCTGACAAGGCGAATAGCCCCCCGTACTGCCGTCCAACATTTTCAAGGTCGTAACTTGCTTGTGTGGAAATCCATGTTCCCACCATGAACAATCCAAGAAAGAGAAGCCAAGCTCCACCATTTCCTGCGAGTATTTCCCATAGATTCTCTGCAATGCCTGTCGCGAACATGAGATATTCGAATACCATAAACGCACCGAGTGCTAAGCCAAGATGCTGATAGACCTTGACCATGAATGCCACCCTGTCAGATTCTTGTAATGAGGCGACAGGAGTATATGCGGTTTGTGAATAGTTCATGATGTCCTTTCAAAGTTCAATACAATTTAATTCTATACAATTTTGTCGAATTATTCTTCTAGTTGAGTAGCAATAGACTCTGTTGCTTCGATAAATTCTTCCACCATTTCATAAACCACTTGCGAAGTGGGTTTTGTCTTGTTCATTGTTCCCACAATCTGGCCGACAAAGTAATTTGCGAGTTTCTCGGCACCTGACCCTTCTCGATATGCGGCGCGATCGATTCTGGCTATTGCTTCGTTTATGAGGATAGGTTGTAACGGCATTCCTAGTGGCATTGGGGTTTTCGGGTTTTCCCATTCATCTGTCCATGACGACTTAAGTTGACGTGCAGGCTTTCCGGTTCTTGATCTCGAGCGGATTGTGTCAGAAGACGTAGCTGATAGCATCTTTTCTTTGACAACGGGGTGAGTTTCGGCTTCCTCGGTTGTGAGCCATATAGAACCACACCAGACTCCTTGAGCCCCTAAAGCCATTGCGGCAGCCATTTGTCGTCCGCCACCAATACCTCCAGCTCCAAGTACTGGGACTTCCCCAACTGCATCAACGATTTCAGGGATAAGGACCATGGAACCTATTTCACCAGTGTGACCTCCGGCTTCGTATCCTTGTGCGATGATGACGTCGACTCCAGCGTTTACATGGCGTTGAGCATGTTGAGCTTTTCCAGCTAAAGCACCAACTTTTTTCCCTGCATCCTTTGCTTTTTCAATCATAAATTGTGGTGGCGGACCAAGGGCGTTGACAATCAGAGAAGGATTATGAGCCAAAGCTATTTCGAGTTGTGGAGCTGCGGTAGAAGCTGACATAGGAGCGGCGCCTTCATTGCTTACATCAAATTGTCCTTTTGGAGCATCCGTCAAAGGTGGGACGTCATAGCTTTCGAGAATCTGATTGACGTAATCGATATGTTCTTTCGGGAGCATTTCAACAATTTGTTTTACGGTAAGTCCTCCATCATCTGATCCGGCATATTTTGCTGGAACGATAAGGTCAATCCCATAAGGTCTGTCGCCGATTTCTTCTTGAATCCATTGGAGGTCAGTTTCAAGGCCTTTAGGAGAATGTCCGACAGCTCCAAGCACTCCGAATCCTCCTGCTTTGGAAACTGCCGCAACGACGTCTCTACAATGACTGAAGGCGAAAATTGGCATATCGATATGAAACATCTCTGTTATGTCGTTTTTCATTTTCTAACCTTTCGCTTCTTTGATAACGCTAACTGGAATATCCATATGGCGACTACGTAGCCATTCACCTAGGGCTTTGGCTTGAGGGTCTTGACGTGTCGAAGCAGCTACACCTTCTTGCAGGATTCCTCGAATAAGAAAATTTAATGATCGAATTTTCGGATACCTGTATCGTTCGATAGTTAGATCGGCGGTTTCGGGCAAAAGTTCTTTGAGTTTCTCTGTAGTTAGGGCATGATCTAGCCACGCCCATGAGAGGTCACTTCGAGCGTAAACACCAAGATTTCCATCTCCGCCTTTATCTCCAGAACGTGTTCCGCAAATTGTTCCAATAGCGACTCTGCTACTAGGTCCGACTGGCTCAGATAGTGGTTGCTCACTCTCGAAATTGAGCGGCTTTCCTTGCGGATTAGAAGATTCGACCAAACTTGTTGCCCCGTCGAGTAGATGGACATATTGGGGAACAAGGTCAGCTGGAACGAGGGCCGGCCGATAAATCCCATATGGGGAAGCAGCTGTCGGACCACTACCGAGGCTATACATTCCTGGTATTCCAGCAAGGACTGTGTGGATCATGGCATCGGTGAAAATTCTTCCGACTTTTCGTTCGTCTTTATCCTTTACTGTGATTTTCCAAATTGCTGTTGCTTTTTCTTGCTGGTCGGGATCTTGTTTGTCGGTTCGAATGACTTCACTACTTATTGTTTCGAAATCATCGGGCTGGTATGGGCATGAGTCCCAAAACGCGGCTTGTGCAAAAGCAGCCTTTTCTTCAATATCTAATCCAGTCAACGCAACAGAAAAAGAATTTCGATACCCACCGAGTTCATTCATCGCTACTTTGAGGGTAGAAGGTGGAGATTGCCCTTTAACCTCGGAAACCAGTACCCGGTCGGGGCCTGAATTCTCGATTTTTATGGTGTCAAAACGCGCTGTTACGTCTGGCCCAAGATACTCCGGTCCTCCTATTTCGTACAGAATCTGACTTGTGATTGTTTCTGTATTGATTAAGCCGCCGGTTCCATCATGCTTTCCAATGATTGAAGATCCATCTTGGGAGATTTCAGCCCAAGGGAATCCGAAACGCGCATTACCGCCGATCTCATTTCTGCCAGCTATCTCTGTGAAAAAGGAGTAGTTACCTCCCGTGGCTTGCGCCCCGCACTCGATGATATGGCCGGCAACTACGGCTCCGGCTAGCTGGTCGAAGTCACTTCGTCCCCATCCGTGGTGCCATGCGGCTGGCCCACAGACAACAGCAGCATCGGTCACTCTCCCAGTTATGACGATGTCTGCTTGTTGGTTCAGGGCTTCAACGATCCCCCAACATCCGAGGTATGCGTTCGCAGTGAGATACGAGTCTAAATCTCCAAGGGAAGTATCAGATGAAAATGGTGAGAGGCTTTGGTTCAAAGAGAACTCGTGGATTCTCCCCATCAGATCGTCACCATCTACGTACGCAATCGTTGGTTTAAGTCCGAGTTTTTCTGCGATTTCGCTGATAGTTTCTGCGCAGCTGCGTGGGTTAAGCCCGCCTGCGTTGCTTACCACTTTGATACCTTTATCTAAGCAGGATCCCATAACCTGTTCCATTTGGGTTACGAAGGTACGGGCATAGCCCCCATTTGGGTTTTTATTTCGGATTCTGCTCAGGATGAGCATTGTCAATTCGGCAAGCCAGTCTCCAGTAAGAACATCGATGGGTCCTCCCATTACCATTTCTTGGGCGGCGGATGGTCTGTCGCCGTAGAATCCTGAACAGTTGGCGATCCTGATCGGACTAGCTGTCATGGGTTGTCGTCCTGTTCGAGGGAAACGAGTAGGTCGCCGGTGTCTACACTTTCTCCTGGTTGAAAATGGACACTTATGACAGTTGCGGGTCCTGTTGCGATAATTTTGTGTTCCATTTTCATCGCTTCAACTACAACGAGGACTTCTCCTTCTTTGACTATTTGTCCTTCGCTGACGTTGACAGCAATAACGGTTCCTGGAAGTGGACTTGTTGGACCAGCCCCTAGTTGTTCGGATTCTCGGAGTATGAATTGCGGTTTCCGTGACCATGTGGCTGTTCCGAATCTGCTCTGGGTGTGTACGGTTTCCCCAATTACAGAGGTGTGAATCACTTGTCGACGGTTATTGATTTCAATTGCTTGTTCTGTTTCAGATTGTTTAAGTATGCGGATGTTGAACTGGGTCCGATTGTCTTCTGTGAGGCTTCCGTCTTCTTGAGGTTCTGGCCATGCCCCTAAAAGTACGGACGCTTGATTTTTTTCTATTACGTATTCAACACAATATTCTTCTAATGAGCTCTCCCAAGTCTGTCTTTGGCCTTGAGTTCTGAGGTTTCGCCATCCGGATGGGGCAAATCTAGTAACTTTCCCGTTGTTGTGTTCGTTAAATTCTAGGGCGAATACGGCTCCGAGTAGGAGGGCGTTGAGATCATCGGGGTTAAGTTCTTCTCCTTGTAATACTTCTGGGTGTTCTTGTAGGTATGTGATTGGTGTATTGGCTCTTTGGTAGTCATGTTCTGCCAATACAGCGAGAACCATGGAGAGGTTTGTGTCAATACCGCTGATTTGTGTTGAATGAAGTGCTCGGGAAAGCTTCTTTATTGCTTGTTGTCGGTCTTGTCCGGTAGCGATAATTTTGGCGATCAAAGAATCATAATCTGTTGTTATTTGTGAACCTTCACGTATTCCGCTGTCAACTCTGACTCCTTCACCGATTTGAAATCTCTCGATTTCCCCAATTGACGGCATCCAGTTCTCTGCAGGATTTTCAGCAACTATGCGGACTTCGATGGCATGTCCGGTGGTCGTTACTTCCTCTTGTTTGATTGGTAATTGTTCACCAGATGCAATTCTGATTTGTAATTCAACGAGATCAAGACCAGTGATTGATTCAGTTACTGGATGCTCGACCTGTAGTCGGGTGTTGACCTCAAGGAAGTTGATCTCTTCTTTGTCGTTAACAAGGAATTCAACTGTCCCCGCATTTTCATATTTGACATGCCTTGCTAGCGCCACTGCCCCATTACAGATTACTTTTCGGACATCTTCTGTGATCCCACATGAAGGTGCTTCTTCAAAAATCTTCTGATTTCTTCTCTGGATAGAGCATTCTCTTTCTCCTAGATGGAGAATATTTCCATGTGAATCTCCAATGATTTGGACTTCTATGTGGCGCCCGTGGGCGATGTATGGCTCGACAAAGACTCTGCCGTCACCGAAGGCTGATTTTGCTTCTCGGGACGCTGATTCTATGGCATCTGCTAGTTCTGATTGCTTTTCCACGATGCGCATTCCTCGACCACCACCGCCAGCTGCTGCCTTTACCATGACGGGCATGTCGAATTTTGGAGGTTTCTCTCCAGGCTGCACTTCAGTTGACGGTACGGTAGGGACTCCAGCATCGATCGCCGCCTGTTTAGCTAGCATTTTATCTCCGAGAAGAGCTATCTGTTCGGGCGTTGGCCCGATCCATACGAGTTCCTCATCGAGAACGCTTTGGGCGAATTGAGGATTCTCAGCTAAGAATCCATATCCAGGATGAATAGCATTGCATGCATTTTCATGAGCGACTTGGATGATCTTCTCAGCGTTAAGATACGTTTCACTTAACGTGTTTCCTGGTAGGTAGATTGCTGTATCTACTGTGTCAACGTGTAGAGCATTTTGGTCAGTGTCGGAGTAGATGCCGAAAGTTTCAATTCCTAATCGATGCGCAGTGTGGGCTATCCGAACCGCGATCTCCCCTCGGTTTGTAATGAGGAGGCGACTTATTTCACTCATACTAATGCCTCCATACTCCATATTCAGTAGCGCCTTTAATTTCATTGCTATGGATAGCGGAAAGGGCAAGACCGAGAACTGTTCTTGTGTCAGTGGGGTGGATTATTCCATCGTCCCAAAGCCTTCCTGTTGAAAAAAGCGCCCGAGATTCATATTCAATTTGCGCTTCGAGAGTTGTTCGGCGTTTTTCCAGAGTTGTTTCATCAACGTCTTCACCACGACCTGCGGCAGCATTTCGAGCAATAATATCCATAACCCCTGCTAGAGGTTCTGGTCCCATGACAGCAATGCGATGATTTGGCCAAGTGAAAATAAAACGCGGGTTATAGGACTTTCCGGCCATTCCATAGTTTCCCGCCCCATAACTCGCTCCAACCATCAAGTTAAGATGGGGAACTGTTGAATTTGAGACTGCATTGACAAGTTTCGCCCCGTTTCGGATAATGCCTCCCTGCTCTGCTTTGGAACCGACCATGAAGCCGGTGATGTTATGCATGAACAGAATGGGAAGGTCTAGTTTGTTACACAGTTGGATGAATTGGGCGCCTTTACTAGCTTCTTCAGAGAAGAGAATGCCGTTATTACCTAAAATCCCGATGGGAAATCCGCAAATAGAGCCCCACCCGCATACGAGTTTTTCGCCATAGAGAGGTTTAAATTCTTCAAATCGACTTCCGTCAAGAATACGAGCGTGTATTTCTTTGATGTCAAAGGGAATGCGCACATTCGCCATTGCGCAACCAAGTAGTTCAGCAGGGTCGTAGAGAGGATCGTCAGCAGGTGCGGTTGGTCCGGGCCCAAGTTTTTTCCACTCAAGGTGCCGCACGATCTGACGGGCTATTCGCAATCCATCCATTTCATCCATAGCTAGGTAATCGGATAGTCCGCTAGTGCGCGAATGCATTTCTGCTCCACCTAATGTCTCTTCATCAACATCCTCATTGATCGCCATTTTGACGAGTGGAGGCCCCCCAAGGTAGGCAGTACCTCGTTCTTTAACAAATACGGTGTAATCGCTCATCCCAGGGATGTATGCACCACCGGCTGTATTTGGGCCAAATGCGATGCAAATCGATGGGATTCCCATTTTTGATAATTGAGTTATATCTCGAAATTGCTCACCGCCGTAGACGAAAATATCTGCTTGCCGTGGTAGGTCAGCTCCAGCAGATTCATTGAGCAGAATCAAGGGAAGTCTATTCTCACGTACTATTTCGAAGAAGCGTTTCTGTTTGTTCCAAGTTGTTGGATTGCCTGCCCCTCCTCGGACGGTCATATCCGATCCGACTATGCCACATTCAACACCTTCGATAACGCCAATCCCATTGAACGTTCCCACGCCTATAGGATCCTGTGTTCCCCATCCAGCTAAAGGACTGAGCTCTAGCAAAGCTGTGTTCGGGTCGATGAGTGCTTCGACTCGTTCCCGAACAAGCATTTTCCCTCGACTTCTATGGCGGTCAACATACCGTTGGCCTCCAATAGTGGGGACACTGGCCATCTGTTCTGCAACTTCATCCCACAGTTCCTGCATCTCTGCAAAGTTCTGCTGATAGTCATCAGAAGTTACATCAATCCGACTCCGGATTACAGATGCTTCTGTCATTGGTTTCCTCTCACGGATCTCCTTTAGTAATCGAGGGGAATCCTGAATAGTTCAAGATTATCAGTGGGAAATTGGATCTACGATTTCAGTCGGAGATTAGATCGAAGAAATTTTGTGGAGTAATTGTGCTCAAACTTAATTTCAGGTTTCTTGAGCCCGAGTTCTAGCTGGTATTCTTCTTGGATGCATATCTCCCAAGTACGGGAAGATCTCCTACAAGAACAGTTAGACCTAGAAACAATCGTCGCTGATTTGTCTGATGACCAATGGAAACTTCCCACTCCAAGTCCTCGGTGGACCGTCGCTGATCAGATAGCCCATCTTTCTTACTTCGACGCAACTGCCGTGCTCGCTATTACCGATCCGGATGCTTTTCAAGTCCGCGCAAACCAACTTCTAGAGATCCAAGATGCAGCAGCGGTCGATGACTACAGTTTACTGAAGTACCGGAAGATGAGTCCTCAAGAATTATTTGCGAGCTGGCGCCAAGGGAGAGCAGATTTAGCTGCCGCTGCTCAAAATTTAGGAAACAAAGATCGCATCATCTGGTACGGCCCTTCTATGGGGTCAAAATCATTTCTCACAGCTCGATTGATGGAGGTCTGGGCTCACGGGCAAGACATTGTAGATACTTTGGGAGTCCAAAGGACTCCCACTAACCGCTTACGCCATATTGCCCAATTAGGTTACATTACAAGAAGTTGGGCATATATTAATCGGGGGCTGACTCCAGTTGAAGAACCGGTATTCGTTACCCTTACTAACCCCTCAGAAGAAAAGTGGGAATTCGGTTCTCAAAAAGATCTGAACAGGATTAGTGGCACTGCTTTGGATTTCTGCCTTGTTGTTACCCAAAGAAGACATGTAACCGATACCGAACTCACGGTGACTGGGGAAACAGCCACTGAATGGCTTTCCATTGCACAAGCATTTGCAGGGCCTCCCACAAATGGGCCACAAGAAAACAACTGAAAGATCTTCTTATCGTCGATGAATAGTTTCTTTATTTTTCTTTGAGAAGGTCGTTAGCTTGATCGACATAACTTTGTCCTTGATTTATGAGATCCTGATAGTCACCGAGGTTACCTTCTTCTAGCGCTGCATTTGCAGCTTCAAAAGCTTCCTGAGCTAATGAAAGAAGTTCTTGGACTTGTTCAGTTGCAGGCGTTTCAGAGGCTTCTCCTTGACTGGGGGATTCTTGGGAAGTCGGCGCCGGCTCGGTAGGTGTTTCATCTTGACCTTGAGCGGAAGGGGATAAAGATACGTCTGAAAGAGACACTGGTTCCACGTTTTCGCAGTTCTCTCCTACCTCATTTTCTGGAATTAGCAATGCCCCTAAGACCAGTTCAACGGATGCGCATATTCTCACACTTTCTCCATATGCCGCAATTACTTGTTGGACGGCGGGCTGGCTTCCGCTTGCTTCTACATACATAGGCCGGACATACAGCAAAGCATCAGGGTTCTCTCCACCATCAAGTGGAACTAAGAGCATGTTGCCGAGTTTGACGCCAGAACCCCGTTGGCCAAGAAGTGTTGTAGTCTTGGCAACTTCTGGATCGGCGAGCATACTTCGATTTGCGATGACTGGACCATCAACCTTCAGTCCAGGAACGGTATAAGCGACAATCCGACTCTCTCCTTGTTTATTTGTTTGCGCTACCATAAAAGCTTCAAGTTGTTGCCGGCTATCGTCACTTGAACGAGGGACGAAAGGACGTAGTAAAACAAATTCTTGTGATACTTCACCAGGAAGCTGCATTTGAACGTAGTAGGGGTCCATCCGCTTTCCGGAAGCGAAGGTAACAAATCCCGTTTCTGAGATTATAGCTGTTGGGGCATTGTCTAAATCATCTCCTGGGTCGAGGGATACAACCCATGCACCCGCAGCTTCATAAAAATCATTCGCATCATCGAGGTGGTACCTTCCCCACATATTCGTCTGGATTTTAAATAGATCTTCTGGATATCTCAGGTGCGCCGCTATAGCTTCTGGCATTCCTTCTCCCGTATCTTCAGCGGGGAATGCCAAAGTGAAAAGATTTGGAAACGCTTGCATATACGCTCTGATTATCGGATCCTGTTCGTCTATTACATAGAACGTCACGTCACCGTTGTAAGCATCGATAACAACCTTTACGGAGTTCCTGACATAATTGAACCGGTCAGATAACCCACTAGATCTGGGAACAGAGTTATCGTCTGCAGATTGAGAATAGGGGTACCTATCAGAGGTTGTATAGGCGTCGAGGATAAATTTTATTCGACCATCAACAACGACAGGATATGAGTCAGAATCATACTCTAAGAACGGAGCCAACTCTTTTGCCCTATTTGAGACATCCCTGTTGTAGAGAAACTTCGAGTCACTATTTATTAGTCCTGAAAATATGGGATTCAGATCTCCGAACCGAAGAGCAAAAGCGATTCTTCTAAAAAATCCGCCAGCTTTAACTCCATCGTCACCGTCATATTGAAATAGCAAATTTTCGCCAGATCCATCACTTCCGTCGCAGGTTGTTTTAGCTTCTTCTCTTGAAGCGTCGAGGCTCTCAGTGCCAGTCAAAGCAAAATCAATTTCACAGCGATCCGTATTTACTATTGCATAGCTTTCCAGTTCTTCACCAACATATATTCTCGGCTGGTCAAGTTTTACGTCAATCCTTTCACTATTAACTTCAGTAGGAAGTCCGCCAATGACAAAATCTGGTTCTCCTTGTGAAGTGACTGTGTTCGCTGGAGCAAGGGCAATACCATACCCATGAGTAAATGAAACATGTTGGTTCTCCCAACCGGAATTTACTCCATCAAGGTTGAGTTCTCGAGCAGCGATGACGACAGTGCGGGTATCCCCATCAACCTCATAGCGGTCTACATCTAAATCAGTTGAAAACCTGAACTGTTCGCGTTCTACTTCAAGTGCTTGATATGTCGGCGGGACGATCTCTGGGTCAAGGAGTCGAAGATTATTGAGTGTCGGGGAGTTCTTATTAAGGATGTCAAGAGTGAGTGCGTCGTCAACGTTAGGGGTGAATGTTCGTTCTTCAATATCCGCATCGTCACCTTCTTCAGAAACAACTTCTATACCATATGCTTCACGAGTTGCAGCAATATTTCTGTCAATGTATTCAGCTTCTCGCGAGGATTCGGAAGGTTCCACTACAAATCTTTGGTAAATTGCCGGATATATACTCCCAATGGCGATAGCAACGAAAGCCCACAGGCCTACTGAGACTACTGGTAGCACCCAGCCTCGACGCCAAATATTGATGATAAGCAGGACGGCTGCCGCGAGGGAAATGAGAATAAGCAGTTTAATAGCTGGAAGTTTGGCGTTGACATCGGTATAACTAGCTCCATCAACAATTCCCCTTCCAGAGAAGTTCAAAGAGTACCTCTGATACCAATAATCCGCTGCCTTCAGTAAAGCTAGAACAGCAAGTAGTACTGAAAGGTGCGCTTTAACTGGGGCGGTGACTCGTCTACCATCTGTGTTAATCCTTATCCCTCCATTGAGATAATGGGCAATAGATGTAATGAGAAGCACAACAATGAACGTCGTAAAGAGCCAGTTGATAATGAATTGGATGAAAGGGAGCTGGAAAACATAAAATCCGATATCAATATTAAATTGGGGGTCTTTGACACCGAAATCCTGCCGATTTCTAAATAGAATCCAATCTTGCCAGCGCCCCCCTGTACCTACCCCGAGAAAAAGGGCAAACAAGGCTGCAATCATTACCCGAATCAAGCCGGCACGGGATCCAATCGCAGCATGATAGCGACTTACAAACGCTTCTTCTGGGCCTTCTGGCCTGTTTCGTGGAGCAATACGGTCTGCCACAAACAAATTTACCCACATGAGAATGAAGGTAAATAGCATAAAGCATCCAGATAGACCTAGCTTTGTTAAGACAACTCTCTTCCATACGGAGCTGAAACCGAGAGAATCGAACCAAAGGTAATCAGTGTAAAATGCAGCCATTCCTCGGAGGGAAACAATTAGGACAATGAAAGCAACAATGCTTAAAATAAGAATCGTTCGAGAGCGGCGCGAGAATCTTCTCCGCGGCCCTGACGAAGGTACGCCACTTATCTCAGTCATGCTTTGGAGACTGTCCTATAGTTTTGGCTCAATACGAACGCTTCAGGCGTCATGAAGTAAGCCTACCGTGACGATTGGATCTTGAGTCCAGCTCAACCATTCTTTGCCAGCTCTGCCTCAGCGCAACTCAAAATGCCGTCTTCTTGGTCTACCGGACTCTCTGAAAATTCCAGAGTGGCTGCACCATTTTGTTGCGCGACCTCTACTCCATTACCGCCAAATTCTTCCAAGACCAGGATGGCATCTGTGAAAGTTTGAACACATCGGACATCCATCCTCCCGTTAGCGATTTCAATAGCAACAATGTATTCGTCCGGAGGTACAAGGAATAGTTCTATCCCAGAGCGAATGGCGGCTTCTGTCTTTTGTGGGACTCCCCCGACAGGACCTACATTTCCGTATCTGTCGATGGTTCCCGTCGTCGCGATCCGAAGCCCTCCGGTGAGTTCTCCTTCTGTAATAACATCAAGGATTGATAATGAAAACGCCAGACCAGCAGAAGGGCCGCGAACGTTCCCCACATCGATAGTGATTTCGAAAGGAACATCCGCACGTACCGGGGTTTCTATCACCACTCCGAGGAAGCCACTCCCTTGTCTCTGTGGGTGTTCTGAGAGGGTAACACTCTCGGTAATTGATACTGCATCTTCATCTGCTCCCGAACCCCCAAAGGAGGATGACGAACGGAGGAAGGAAATTTCGACTGTATCTCCGGGTCTTTTTGCTTGGATGAGGTTCCCTAAATCTTCTGAGCTCCGGACTTGTTCATTATTTACTTCAACGATGAGGTCACCTAATTGCAAAGAGTCTTCCGCTGGACTCTCCTCGACGATTTGTATGACAAACGCTCCGGCTACCTCCGGAACTATTTCATATCCAAGAAAATTCAACGCTACTAGTGCTGCCGTACTCTGAGACTGTTCCATTTGGAATTGAGTAACTTTACGTGTTTCGTTGACGGTTCTTCCACCATCAATGTCCGATGGACTGATTAGCTGCTTGGTTTTGTCTCGTTTCGCTCGAATCCAATCCAATAGTGTGACCTCTCGTTTAATTGAAACGGTGGTGTACGCAATCTCTCCTTCCGGAGGGAACGTCTCTGTACCATCGACGATGATGGCTTGGGCTGTATTGTTCGCATTTCCTGGAGACAGGATGTAACTGTTATCACTCACCCATGAAGCGGGTGCGAAAAAGATAAACAGAGTAGATGTGATAATAAGAAAAACTATGCCGAAAGCCATGATGGCGTACCTAGGTCGTAGTTTCCTTTTCGGTAGCGAAGAAGTCTTTTCGTCTTCGTCGTCCAAATTCGATGTTCCTATTGTGTCGTCAATATCCACTGGCTTCTCCGATAGGTTTCACGCCTTACACTTTGCCACGTCGAGCGCTACATTCCATAGCAGGAACTGATTATCTTTCATGTAGCTATCAAAGAAAGAACCATGCAAGTAGAATATTGGTTGAACTGTTACAGAGGTAAGCATGCCTACCACATCAGGGAAGCCGATTTCTAGACTCTTTGCCAAACATGATCCCTTAGCGAAGCATCGAGCCGTGACAGGATTAGGAGCCCGTATTCGATGGTGGCAACGAATGGCGAGCCTTATCGGCGTTGTGATCATTATCGGAATAATGGGCATACTTTTAGCGGCAAGCGTCGGAGTTGTCGTTATAGGTGGCAGAGTTCTTCTGGACGTCCTCGTTAGTTGATAGCAATGCTTTTCTCGCAACCTGAAAGTGATTCAACTGAACACTTAATTTCTCGAACACGTCAGAAAATTGTCGAAGCGGCGCTAAATCAAGACCTCGCTGAAGCTAAGAAAAACATAAGGCACGCTGAGCCAAGTGTCCGTGCTACTGCATTGGTAGTTTTAGGGGAGAAAGTTTCACTTGATGAGAAAACACTCCGTATCGCCCTATCAGATTCTGCGGTCCAAGTTAGGAGCGCCCTCGCCTATTTAGCATCTCAGAATTTCGAGGTACCTGTAGATAGTTTTTTGGTAGATGAGGATCCTGTTATTGTCGAGATCGCCTGTTGGGCTATTGGTGAACGTGGAGAAGCTACAGACAAAATTCTAAAAGTACTTCAAAGCATCGTTGAAACCCATAATGATCCACTATGTAGAGAATCTGCAGTAGCTGCACTTGGGGCACTAGGGAATAGGGATGCTCTGGGTAGCATTCTCGAAGCCACTGATGACGTTGCTACAGTTCGCCGAAGAGCCATTTTGGCTTTATCACCATTTGATGGCCCAGAAGTTGATTTAGCAGTAGATAAGGCTTTGGAGGATCGAGATTGGCAAGTTCGGCAAGCGGCGGAAGATATAGCAAAGTAGAACTGTCACGGTTAAGAAAAATATTTGAGAATACCTATGATGCCGAAAATTTCAAAGCCGCCAATCCCGCGATCTCGATAAGAGAGGTTGAGTATTCTTATCTCCTATGACGAGCGTTTGGGTCCTCCATAAACATCGCCCGTACAGATTCGAAAGACTCAATACAACGGCCTGCACCAAGCACCACCGCTTCCAGTGCGTTTGATACGACATGCACTGGGACATCCGTCTCTTCCGAAAGCCGCTTATCGAAACCTTTGAGGAGGGAGCCGCCTCCCACCAAGCTTATACCTTGCACAATTATGTCTTGAGCCATTTCTGGCGGAGCTTTCGATAGGCAGGAAGTAACTGAATCAACCATTGTTGAAACT
>CAJWET010000014.1 GCA_913031515.1 uncultured Acidimicrobiaceae bacterium
TCAGAGATACAGTAATTACACTTATACCGTCAAATTTTGCGTTTTCGGCACAGTATAATATGCCACCGTGCAAAGTATCGGGATTTCCAAACTGTAAACTAACAACTGATAACTTGGGAAATTTTGATGTAGACCTTCGGTTTACCGAGGCTTCAATCGGCAAAAAATTCAGTATTCAGGCAGTTTTTCATGGCAATAATCAATGGGACCCATCTAAAAGCCTAACACAATCTTTTACTGTTTCATCATTATCATCATCAACATCAAAATCCCTACCACCAACGTCTACATCATCTGAGGACTTTGGATGGATTTGGATATTAGTTATTTTGGGTGTAGTGTTTGCCGGAGTTGCGGCAGTTTTAGCCAAGAGAAACAAAAAGAAAACGCCAACAACAACACCACAACGTAAAACGTTCGGCGTTAAGCAGCCTAAAAAAAGACGTACTGGATCTCCAGCTAGTGTACCACCCAGTGGAGAATCTGCATCTACTTTTGCACATTATGAATGTCCAAACTGTCATAGTGAAAATGTTGTGCAGAATCCAGATGGATCAGAGTACTGTTCTGATTGCGGATGGAAGTCTTAGAAACCTAGAAACTAGTATGGTGATCAAACTTATCAGAAAGATAACATCTTCCGATTTATGCGAGAAAATGATTGGGTAAACAAGAATGTTGATTTGCGGAGGCTATCTGAAATGGTTCAGCAATTCTTCTACGATGACGGATTTTCTGAAGTGAAGGTTGACGAAGATCCAAATGGCACTTGGTTTGAACTTCAAGCTAAAAAAATGGGCGCACTTCGTACTATCGTTAGTAGCAGAAAGGCAATCCACGTAATCATTAAAGGAGAACCAAACAAATTCACAGTATCTATTGGAACCGGCGAATGGGGAAAAAATTTTGTAGTAGCTGGTATGTTAGCTGCTGGATATGATGGGCACATCGTTAGCTCTGCCTCATGTAAGGATGACTCCATACTTGCGCAGGAATTCTCGCATGGCATGACTTTCGGTGGTGATGAAGAGATTTACACACCAAATGATGGTATCGAACTTAGCTATTACACAACTAAGTACGCCGCTTGGCGAGATGCTAACCAAGATGCCTACGGTCCAACTGCGCCGAAGTCACAGTTCATGAATGTCGCTCACGACGTAATGGTTACCGCAATCATTACCTTGATGCGCTTCGAGAATGAAGGCGGAGACGTCGACGACGGAGAAGCCGTCATCGCATACTTTGCCGGCCAGGACAGCTGGCACCGTGCTGGACGTTCTGTGCCAATGGACTGTACAACAAACAGTTCCGAGTTCGTATCAGTCTGTAAGAAAGACTCCGGGTACTACATCTGGAATGGCTACGACAATGGTGGCTGGGGATATGGTCCTCTGGGAACTGATCTCATAGATGGAACTGAACTTCTCCTCCGTATGGCTGATGGAGCTAACGCTCGACCTGCTGCAGGTTAATAGGAGTACAGCAATAAAAGAAAATATTTGCTAACTACTTAAAGTAGCGGCGGCGCGACATACTAGTTGCGCCGCCGCTGCACGTTTTCTTCTTCTCTATAGCTTGGGACAACGATGGAGTAGGAATGTAATCAATGCCCCTTCACACGCCTATTTGTATTGGAAAAGGTTAATCCTGTCTCATAGCTGTAGTTTCGTTTAAGACTTGTTATATTTGAAGTTGCACTTGGTGGACATTTTCGTCTATAAATGCAGAGTTGCGATACTTAGGGGGCCGCACGGTATGAATCAGTTCATAATTGCTTTGATTGCTGGGGTCGGCACTGGATCGCTTTATGCGATGCTAGGAACTGGAGTTGTGGTTGCATTCCGCGGCTCTGGCGTCATCAATCTCGGGCACGGTGCTGTAGCTGGGTACTCTGCCTACGTCTTCAATGAACTCCGAACATCTGGAGATCTCTGGCTCCCCTGGTTTGACATTATCCCTGAGTGGGGCTTCTTGAAAACTCTTCGCCTCAATAACCTTCCCACACGTATCCACGTCTTTGATTTTGAAATGTACATAGGGAAACCTCCTATAGTCCCAACTGTTCTAATTTCGGTCGGGGTATCGGTTCTGATTGGCCTTATGATGCACCTTTTGGTTTTCCGCCCACTTCGAAACGCTCCAATTCTCGGAAAAGTCATTGGTTCCGTTGGTGTGCTGCTCTATCTCGATTCTGTTATTGCCGTTAACTTCGGTGGGCAGAACAGAAGCAGCTCCGGATTCTGGGTATTTAGTCCATTTTCTGACCCTGTAGAGAACTTCCTTGGTCTTGGAGGTACTATCCCGCGTGCGAACTTCTACTTGCTATTCGCTGCTGTCATCATGGGTGCAGTTGTCTTTCTACTATACAGATACACGAAGTTTGGAATCGCCACCCGTGCCGCCGACGAAAATGAAAAAGGCGCGTCCTTGCTCGGGTATTCTCCACAGATGCTTGCTGGAGTTAACTGGGTCTTTTCGGCTGTCCTAGCTGGTCTCGCAGGGATTCTTTTCCTTCATAAAACTCAACCTTCGCTATATGCCACCTTTATCGTCGGCGGGCTAGGTGCAGCACTATTTGGCAGATTGACTTCTATCCCAATGACGGTAGCGGGAGGGCTCATTATTGGCATGATGTCAGGAGGCGGAGTTCAGCTAGCTAATAACGACTGGTGGCCGAATTGGCTCGAAATTGAAGGCGTCCGGACCTTCATGCCTCTTCTCGTAATTATTCTCGTCTTATATTTCCAGGGCGATAAATTACCCATCCGTGGTACGCTAAGCGTAGGTAGACAGCCGCACGCTCCCGCAAGCAACAATGTCGCCGTCGGAACAATTTTCGCTGTTGGCTTTGCCCTTCTCCTCTCGAACGTTTTTGTCTCGAAATGGGAATCTGTTCTCACCGCAGCCGTCGTGGCCACATTGTTCATGTTTAGCCTTACTGTGTTAGTTGGGTATCTAGGGCAGATATCTCTAGCGAATTACAGTATTGCGGGTTTTGCGGCCTTTATGATGGTCCGATTTGTTGGGGACGGGACGCTCCAAAGAGAGGCTGATTATTACATAATCAATGGGCTCGATATGCCCACTATTCTGGGATTTGTTTGCGCGGTTGGCGCAGGAACAATTCTGGGGCTCCTTATTGGTCTACCTGCTTTGCGTATTCGAGGTGTCCAGCTAGCGGTTGTAACAATGTCTTCAGTTCTTGCGATCGAAGAACTTCTAACGAAGAGTCGGTCGTTGATGGGTGATGGTGCTGCTGCCATCCAACCTACACCGTCCAAACCGACATGGTTCGGCCAATACATTGGTGGTTACAACAAAGAGACGTTCAGAACGGACTATTGGAAATATAGCGTTTTACTTATTCTCATTACAGCTCTAGTTGGGGTAGCGGTTGTCAACCTCCGGCGTGGGAACACAGGTAGGAGATTTTTAGCTATCCGTGCGAACGAGCGAGCTGCCGCCGCTGCTGGAATTAATGTGAAGAACGCAAAAATGCTCGGATTTGGCATCTCTTCGGCAATCGCATCGATGGCAGGAATCATGCTGGCGTACAAGATCCCGGCCATCCAAGCGGAGAATTTTGCTATATTTAGCGGTCTTGGGCTACTAGCTTTCGTATACCTGGGCGGAATTACCACAGGGTATGGAGCTGTCGTAGGTGGCCTTCTTGTCGCTGGTGGAATGATGCCTGAATTCCTAAACCTTCATTTCGGTGATGTAGAAAAGGGCATGATCAACGCGGTTGGAGCGGTAGGTTTAATCGTAAACGCTATTGTGACTGGTGGAGAAGGTGTCGCACTACTGCAGTCCAATGCCTTAGGGAAAGAACCTCTGGCACTATTGCGTCGAAATCCGGATGAGGATGACGCTCCAGCGGCTGATGAGGACAATGCAACTGAAGGAGCTTCGGTATGAGCAATATTCTCGAAACATCGGGGTTGACAGTCACATTTGGCGGGTTAAACGCCTGTGACAAAGTGGACCTAGAGGTCCCTAAAGGACAGTTTGTTGGACTCATAGGGCCCAATGGGGCTGGGAAAACAACATTCATTGATGCAATAACTGGCTACGTGCCCACCTCAGCGGGTTCTGCGGTCTTCGATGGTGAAGATATCGGCGAATTAAAACCTCATGAAAGAGCCCAGAGAGGACTGGTCCGAACATTTCAGTCTCTAGAACTCTTTGAAGATCTCTCTGTCAGAGACAACCTTCTTGTCGCTGGTTACGAGTCCCGGTGGTACAGCTTCATTCTCGACATGCTCTACATGCCAAGAAAAGACCAGAAGGTGGAGGAACAAATCGAGTGGGCGCTTGAGATTATGGGTCTCCATGATGTTGCCGATGCTATGCCGAGCGACCTAAGCCATGGACGAAGAAAACTCGTTGGTGTCGCAAGAGCACTTGCAGCGTCCCCGAAACTTATCTTGCTTGATGAGCCGGCCGCTGGTTTGGATACAGCGGAAAGCCAAATCCTCGGAGGCCACCTTAGAGAATTCCTTGACCATGACATGTCAGTTTTTCTAATCGACCATGACATGGGGCTAGTGCTGAGTGTCTGTGACTACATCTACGTTCTTGATTTCGGAAAGATCATTGCCCAAGGAACCCCTCAAGAAGTTAGAGAAAGTGAAACCGTAAAGAAAGCATACCTTGGAGAAGAAGCAGGAGAGATTCAAGCGCAGGCTGGTGAACGGATGACAAGCCTCCAACACGACCAAGGAGGCCAAGATGGCTGATACCTTGTCAACTACCGAAACCGAACAAACCGGCTCTAACCGTCTCTTGGACATCGTGAACTTGTCTTCAGGGTATGGTGGCGTAGCCGTTATTCGAGATGTCAACTTACACGTAGACTCCGGTGAAGTAGTCGCTTTACTTGGCCCAAACGGCGCAGGAAAAACAACGACACTGCTGACAACTTCTGGACTCCTAAAACCCCTTGAAGGAAGTATCGATGTACTAGGAGAACCAGCAAACTTCGGAGCTCCGCACCGAACAGCCCGTAGAGGCCTGGCGCATGTCCCTGAAGACCGTTCATTATTCTTTGGATTAACCGTCCAAGAGAATCTTCGTCTTGGGCTTCGCGGGAAAAGAAGTGACCAGCAAGCTGGGTATGATATTGCACTCGAACTTCTACCCGCCCTGCGTCCACTTATGAACCGGCGAGCTGGACTCCTCTCCGGTGGTGAACAGCAGATGCTCGCTATGGCGAGGGCCCTAGTCTCGAACCCAAAGATGCTACTTGTTGATGAAATGAGTCTAGGACTTGCACCAATCATCGTTGAGAGGCTCCTGCCTATCGTCCGAGATATCGCTGATGAAACAGGCGCTGGGGTGCTCATAGTCGAACAACATGTCCACCTCGCACTTGAGGTAGCTGACCGAGGATATGTCATGAGCCATGGAGAAATAGTCCTTGAAGGTACTGCCGCTGACTTAATGGAACGCCAAGACTTGCTCGAAGCAAGCTATCTCGGTGGTTCCATTGAGGAGGCGCGATGACGTTGCAGCAGAGATTACTTGCAAACGTAAAAAACCCTTTCGTGCTTGCCCATTTGGTATTCGCTGGATTATATTTCGTTTTTGTCTTTCTCGGGAGCTGGGCAAAACGTAAACAAGGAGACTACGACGCTTTTGAATTCCTTGGTGGCGCTGGATTTGGGATTCTAGGAGTAGCTCTAGGTATAGCGCTTATTCTTCTTGCTTTAATGCGCCTAACAGGATACTCCAAAGTTCTACCAGGACTCGGAGTAGAACAACTCACCCTGGCTCTCGGCATAGCAGCAACAGTCAATGTGTTCGCTTTCATTTTCGGCTGGTTACCAGTCCTTCCTGTTAGCAAGGATCCTGCAGGGACAGGCTGGGCACTCGTTGGTGCATATTGGCCTGCATCATTTATTCCCCAGCTAGGACTCCTCACAGTTGCAAGGACTCGACCCAGCAAGGGAGTCAAACCCCTGTCCGTCGTAGACCGCACAGCTGTTTCGCTTCTTGCACTTGTAGCCTCGGTGGGTGTCATTGCATTCCCCTTTATGACTTGGCTCAAGATAGGAGCACTCAAGCTGTCTACATTCGATGGACGTAACGAATGTAAAGAACTTGGAGACGTATGTATTGACACGCTGGGCAAAGGGGCTTCGGGTCCTCGCCTAGGGTATTTGCTACTAATCATGGGCAGCGTCGTCGGATTTGCTGCCCTTATGCGTTTACGCCCAAAGGGTCTTGCTGAGCCTGGACCGAACCTCCTCCTTTCACACTGTCTTTTCGTGATAGGGCTCACGGCATTTTTGATCCCACTCGCGATGCTTATTACAACTTTCCAAAACGATAGAATGGACGCAGGTATTGGTCTATGGTTGAGTCTCGCTAGTGGCGCTTTACTGATTCTTATTAGCGTCTACGAAAATTACCGCAGAGGCGCTCAAGGCGCATAAGTAGCTCAGCCCTCTTTCACTACCAGGTATCAATCATTGGGCGTTTTTTGCCGGTCCGTGGTTTCGGTCGAGAGGAAGATTTTAGAGCCTGAACGATCCACCGGCGAGAATCCATAGGGTCAACCCCCCCATCAATTTCAAAATGATCAGCCATGCTGATTGCCTTCCCTACGTCATACATTCGGTCCACAAGAGCCTGATATGTAGCAGCACGCTCTTCGGGATCTTCAATTGCTTCCAATTCTTTCCTGTACCCTAATTTCACTGCACCTTCTAATCCCATTCCCCCAAATTCACCTGTAGGCCACGAAATGGTAAACAACGGGAACTTAAACCCTCCTGACGCCATTGCCTGAGCCCCCAACCCGTACGCTTTACGAAGGACAATTGTGCATGTAGGGACTGTGACCGACCGTGCTGTGACGAACATGCGACTAACGTGTCGGACTAAACCTGTCTTCTCAGCTTCTGGCCCCACCATAAACCCCGGAGTATCGCAAAGACTTATTATCGGCAAGTCGAATGCGTCACACAACTGCATAAAGCGTGCTGCTTTATCAGCAGCGTCACTATCGATCGCTCCGCCCAAATGGGAAGGGTTGTTTGCGATAACCCCAACAGGTCGGCCCTCTATTCTCGCTAACGAGGTTACGATTCCTAGACCAAAATCTTTCCGGAGTTCAAGGATCGAATCACTATCAAACATGGTCTGAATGATTTCTCGAACCTCGTACACACGCAACCGATTCTCCGGAATAAGGTGTCGAAGTTTTCTTTGATCATCGCACTCCCAATCAAATACTGGCCCCTGGAAATAGGAAAGATATTTTTTTGCTACTGCGACCGCCTCATCTTCGTCTTTGACAGCAATATCGACTACTCCATTTTGCCTTTGGACATCCATAGGGCCTATATCTGAAGGGTCATAGTTTCCTAGTCCCCCACCTTCGATCATTGCTGGCCCCCCCATACCGATATTTGAATTCTCTGTTGCAATAATTACGTCACAACACCCCAAAATGGCTGCATTTCCTGCAAAACAGTATCCAGAATTAATACCAACAAGAGGAACGAGCGCTGAAAGTTCAGCCCACAGACCGAAGGCTAGGCAATCAAGTCCCGCGACCTGCATCCCATCGGTGTCACCCGGACGGCCACCACCTCCCTCGGTAAAGAAAATAACGGGAAGCCCCCATCGTTTCGCTATTTCAAAAAGCCGGTCTTTTTTTCGATGATTTTGACCTCCCTGCGTCCCAGCGAGGACAGTATAATCGTAGGACATCACTACGCATTGCGTTTTTTCTTCAGGGAAGATATCTCCGTTAACCTCTCCTATTCCGGCAATCATTCCATCAGCAGGGGTATTCATGATCAGATCTTCGATAGATCTTCGTTTTCTCTGCGGGGCGACAACAAGCGGCCCATATTCAATGTACGAATCATCATCTAGAAGGTCGGCCAAATTCTCTCTTGCTGTCCTTTGGTCACGTCTTCGACGTTTTTCGAGAGCTTCAGGTCTCCTATGGTCCAAGCCTATTTCATGTCTTTCTTTGACTTCAGCTAGGTCTTCGCGAATGTGATCAAGATTTAACTCAGACTTAGTAATTTCACCAGTTTTGGAGATCTCTTTAGGTTCAAGCGAAAAGAGTTCTTGCGCCTCCAGGACTGTCTCCCCTGTTGCCACATAGACCTTCTCAACGGTTCCACTGAATGTTGCTGCAATTTCATGCTCCATTTTCATCGATTCAAGTATCGCCACACGTTGCCCCTCAGCTACATCATCACCTACTTGAACATCAATAATCAGAACTGTTCCTTGCATAGGCGAAAGCAATTTCGTAATCATGATGGCATAGACCTATCTAACCAGTAGGAGCAGGTAATTGATCTATGTAGGTAGGTAAGTCAAAGTAATCACGCCATAAGGTAATTTCGCCATCTTTGACTTCAAAAATTCCTGCAACCGGAACTTCTATCCACCCATGTGGCCATAGGAAACGGTCAAGGCGTTCATTTAATACCAGTCCGTCTGTAGCAGCCTGCCGTGTCGTTACCCAATCAATTTCCGAACATCGCTCCATCATAGGAAGAAGATATTCGTAGATTACCGATCGTCCAAAGACCTTTCCCATTGGAACGTTGTCATATTCACAATTTTCACTCAAAAGAGATGTGGCCGAATCAAGGTCTTTAGCATTGATGTGCTCCATAAACAGATTTACTATGTCTTCCGGCGACGCTCCTTCTACCATGGCGGATCACCCCCCCACCTGTCCCAGTGCAAGATCGTTTCTATGGGCGGCCGTTTCGCTGGTTTGAAATCAGTGCCGTGGGTGTAACCACAGGTTATAAGAGCACATTGAGTGTAACTTTCAAAATCTATTCCAAGGACATCGGCAGCCTGTTCTTCAAACATAAGATGGATCGTTGTCCAAGCCGTACCCAATCCCCGCTCTCTCGCCGCAATCATAAAGCTCCAAGCCCCCGGAAGGATTGACCCCATCATGGAGGTAACCGCCATCGAAGGAAGGCCATCTAGTCTCCCTGGGAGAAGCGGAATCATCATTACAGGGGCCTTTTCAAAATTCTCTGCCAAGTATTGGGCCGAACTGGCAACTCGGTCTTGCTGCGCTAGTCGTCCTGCGTCTTCGCCCTGATATGCTGTCGCTACATTTCCTTCCATTTGGACATAGACTTCCCATCCCTGACGATACAAATCAGCGAGGGCTTTACGTTGGCCTTGGTCAGTGACAATCAGCCATTGCCAGGATTGAGAGTTTGAACCAGTTGGTGATTGGACAGCGGCCTCCAAGCATTCACGGATGACTTCTGGCTCAACTGGCCTATCAAAGTCGAGTCTCTTCCTAACTGCCCTTGTTGTAGCAAGGGCTTCATCAACTGTGAGGTTAAGTTTCATATCATTCTCCTTTATCGATCTATATGGAAGTTATTCCTCTTCTAAACGTCGCTGGTACTGATAGCTTCGGTGGGTACGACCTCCGGCAACAAGAATGTTTCTTCCTGTAATCCATCTGGCCGCGGAGCTAGAAAGAAAAACGACCGTATGCGCAATATCGTCAGGGGTTCCAAGGAAACCCAAAGGAATAGTGGCAGCGATTGCTTCTTCAGCACCAGCAGCGCCAAGTACTTTATCGAAAGCCTCAGTGACAACCGGCCCAGGAGACACAGCATTAACTCGTATTTCTGGAGCTAGTTCTATCGCTAATGTTTCAGTCATATTTAACATCCCCGCTTTCGCAGCGGCGTAGGGCCCTGTAAACGGTGATCCTCGCATCCCTGCGCCAGAAGTGATATTGATGATGCATCCGCCATTCTGCATTCTCTTTGCAGCGGCTTTTGAGCCTTGGAACGCAGTAGTTAGATTAAGTTCTAATTGGCTTCGAAAGATTTCATCTGGTGTGTCGGTTAGAGCTCTTGTATTTTTTTCGTCTGACCCACCGACGTTATTAACCCATACGTCGATTTTCTCAAACTTATCAATGGTCAGGTCAGCAAGTTCTTCAGAACGGTCACGGATATCTGCCGCGAAAATTAATGCTGTTTGCCCACGTTCTTCTACTCCGCGTGCCGTTTCTTCTAGGTCCTTCTCACGTCGAGCATTCAGTACGACATCGCAACCGGCATCAGCGAGCCCCCATGCGATACCCCTTCCGATTCCCTGTCCGGAGCCAGTAACGACAGCAACTTTGCCCTCTAATCTGAATTGATTCATGAAGTTCATGTCTGCCTCTATTTTTCTTGCTTTTTGCACACTAGCTCAAGAGTCCCGAAGATGACTCATGGAAAGGAAGACAAATTCCCATCGACGTGGGCAATCAATAGTAAACACCAGCTACTGTCATACTATGAGCCGTTTAAGTGGCAAGGTCGTTGTTATCGTTGGAGGGGCAACTGGATTTGGTTTAGCGTGCACAAAACGATTCTCTGAAGAAGGCGCCACTATTGTTGTTGCGGGGAGAAGAATCGACCTAGCCCAATCGGCCGGTGAGCAATACAACGGAATGGGCGTGCAGTGGGATGTAACCGATTTTGACCAAGGGGAAACTGTCGTTTCGCAGATCCTGGAAAGGTACGGTCAAATAGACGCTGCCATAAACTTTGCCGGATACGACGATACGAGCTTGATTAAAGAAATCACTCCGGAGCATCTTGAACCTATGGTGAATGTCCAGTTCAATGGGGCGATCTACTTTCTTCGATTTATGTGTAATGCTATGGCCCAAGGAGGAGGGGGATCAACAATTCTTTGCTCTTCCCTTACTGCACAAAGCCCCGCTATTGGACGTGTGGGATATGCCGGCTCAAAAGCCGGGCTCGAATATGTTGCCAAAATAGCTGCAGTGGAATATAGCAACGATCAGGTGAGAGTTAACTGCATAGCCCCTCATGTTATTGAAACTGATATGACTGCCGAAGCATTTACTGAGGAGAATAGGCTTGCTATCGAAGCAGTACGGCTACAAACTCCGGCGAAAAGGATGGGGCATGTTGATGACGTGGCAAACTGTGCTCTTTATTTGGCTAGCGACGAATCGAATTACGTCAACGGAGAAACTATTCGGGTTGACGGCGGAGCTCATACCCAAAAACTTCCTTCCGATTGGGATTATGCTTTCCTCGGTATAGTAAGACCAGATCTAGGAAAACACCCTCGTGCCGTTATGCCTGACTGGTATCAGGAAGAGATGGATCAAACAAATAACAGTACGGAATGAACTTACCGCCCAGTTCGTCTCCTAAATTATTGAGTCGAGAAAATCTACAATAGCTTTAGTGAAGATATCATTTTTGTCGCCAGCTACCATGTGTCCGGCGCCGCTAACATCAACGTAGAAAGCATTTGGGAATTCTTGCAGAAATTCTTTAGCCTCTACTTCAGTGACAAGGTCGCTCAGGCGGCCCCTTACTAGAAGTATTGGAACGTTAATGGCTGAACATACCGTATTGAGAAAGTCCGGATCTTGCATCTCTGACCGTTGCTGGGTTCTTGAGGCGTGAATAAAAGCAGGGTCCCAGTGCCAAAACCATCTACCATCTCGCTGATGGAGATTTTTCTTAAGTCCTTCCAAATCTGATGGTATTTCTCGTTGTGGATTATATGCAGAGATAGCTTCTGCAGCTTCTTCTAGACTGGAGAATCCTGTATGGAGATGTTCAGACATAAAGGATTTTACTCTTTCAGCTCCTTTAAGGTTCATCCGTGGGACGATGTCAACCAGAATTAACGACCTGATGGAATTTGGTCGCAAATGCCCTTCTAGGTACATGCCGGTCAGACCTCCTAAAGAAGCACCCACCAGAACTGGAGAGACTCCAATTTTTTGAATAACGCAATCAATGTCCTCTGCAAAGTCATTAAGGCCGTATTCTCCATGAGACGCCCACCCAGACCGTCCATGTCCGCGCAAATCTATTGAAATTGCGCACCAGCCCTTACTTGCAACCACCGATGCTGTAGAACCCCATGAATGGCGTGTCTGGCCGCCACCGTGAAGTAATACCACGGTATTTTCGTTCGGTTCACCCCAGAAGTCAGCTTCAATTTGGATACCGCCCCTCGTTTCGAAATGCTTTGTTATACAGGTAAAAGATTCCATGGGTTCTTCTCTCGGGGTGTTCCTATACGACAATATTGGAATTTCGCAAACGGCTGATTTCTTCGCTTCCAAACCCTAGTTCAGAGAGTAGCTCTTCCGTGTGTTCCCCATATGAGGGTGCGGGACTCGGTACGACCTGTTTTTCAGCTGAAAAGGTAGCCCCTTGGCGCGGAACCCGCATTTTCCCAATAGTAGGATGCATTGTCTCTACTACGGCCTCTCTTGCAATCACATGAGGGTCGTCTGAAACTTCACTTGGGTCCAGTACAGGAACTGCGGGGACATCAGCTTCTAAACATCGAACTAATACCTCCTCGCTCGTAAAGGCTCGAACCATTTGCCCAAAGGCCTCGTACCAACCCGTGAAGTTTTTGCTTCTGTTCGCAGCGGAAGAAAAACGATTATCTTCGGCCAAATCAAAACGGTCTAAAGCTTCGCAAACGGCTTGCCACTGTTTATCTGTTCCAGCAGTTACTGACACCCATCCATCTTCTGTTGCAAAGAGTTGATAGGAGCCAAGAAGGTTTGGAAAGTGAAGCGCATCGCTGTCAAGAAGAGTTTCATGCATCATGACATCTGGCCAGTTAAAAGCAATATTTGCCTCAAGCATGGAGATTTCTACATGCTGGCCTTCCCCTGAAGTATTTCGACGGTACAAGGCCGCAGTTATTGCCTGAGCCGTGGTTAAAGCTGCCACTTTGTCCGCAACCATTCCACGGATAAGCATTGGGCCTTCAGCAGTGTTTTGCGCCCCAGCCCAGCCTGATAACGCTTGGATGACAGGGTCATAGACTGGACGTTCACTATATGGGCCAGAGGAGCCGAATCCGGATGATGATACATAAATCAGCTCAGGCAACTCATTATGGACTTTTTCATATGAGAAACCAAGACGATCAACCGCTCCGGGACGGAAACCTTGAACAAAAATATCCGTGGTTTTTAAGAGACGCCAGAGAACTTCTTTCCCTTCTTCACCCATGAGGTCAATACCAATCGACCTCTTCCCAGCATTAGCATTTGCAAACCAGCCAGACATGCCGCTCTTTCTGCTGCCATACATTCGAAGGTCGTCTCCACCTGTCGTATTTTCAACCTTGACGATTTTCGCTCCCTGCGTCGCCAAGAGATACGTAGCACCTGGAACAGCGATCATCTGCCCCAATTCAACAATCTTGATTCCTTCCAAAGGCCCAGGCATTATTTCTCCTTATGTCGTATGGCCAATTTAGTTCCGATTGAACCGTACCCTCAACTCTCTGACAGCCATGAATGAGTTTCCTTGAATCACTGGACCGGTTTGGGTGAAATCTGCCAGTTCAGGCGAACCGCATCGTTCCACAATCATTTGTGATCCGGTCACAGATTCAACACGGGCAAGTTCATAGCCGATGCAAAAATGTTTTCCGAGGCCAAATCCTAAATGTCCAGAGCGTCTTGGATCTTTGGAACCACCTGATCGTAATTCTTTTGAAAGATTTAGATCTTTCCGAAAAATATCGAATTCATCAGGTTGCTGGAAAACTGTCGGGTCAAGGTGAGCGGCCCCCATGCATACACGCACACGGGATCCTTGTGGGATTTCCACTCCGTGTATCTCGACTTGTTGGGAAGTAAACCGGTCTTCGCTTATTACTGGAGGCGTTCGTCTCATTGTTTCGCTAAAGGCATTACCCCATAAAGCTGGATCTTTCTTTACACGCTCAAGAGTCTCTTGGTGGGTAAGTACATTCCACCACATGTTTGCGATCGCTTTATCTGTTGTCTCACCTCCAGCGATGAAAAGCAGGCCGCAAAAAGCACTTATTTCTTGTTCTGTTAACCGATGTCCATCTACTTCAGCTCGAGCAATTTTCGCTACATGGTCAATTCGGCCCGAATCATCGACGTCATCTAATAATGGAGCAATGTGCTTGCAAAAGGCAGCATTAGCTTCCAAACCTTTCTTTCTCCTTTCAGCTGATCCAGAAAGTCCCATGATCATATCAGTTACCCACTGGCGAAATAGATGACCATCACCAACCATGCCCAACATAGATGAAATGACATCTACTGGAAGTAGCGAGCTAAATTCTCGAACTAACGCGACCTCTTGATTCCCTTCAAAATTCGCAATTAGCTCTCTAGAGCATTCTTCAATCAGACCCTGATAGGTTCTCAATCTCTTACCAACAAAATCGGGAGCGACGATACTCCTCCGGACTACGTGGCCATAATCATCTCGTGAAATCAGCGTAGGGCCAACGACTTGACCAGTGGTGAGTTCGTATGTTGATGAAGAAAATAGTTCGTGCTCGGTAAAAACTCGTTCAACGTCGTCATAGCGAGTTAACCACCAGATTTCCCCTATTTCATCATAGAAAAGAGGATGATCATTACGCATCTGTTCCCATATTGGTTCGGGCTTCTCCCGATACTCTTTACTGTAGAGAATAGATGCATCCAATGACGTAGCTCCCTAAACCGCTAACCGTGGACGAAGTATGTGGGGTCCTTCTCGGGATCTGCTGTTCGGTTCACGGGACAATCATTGGCTATGTCTAGTACTGTCAAAAGCCTTCCCATTCCAAGACAAAATCCAATCAACGCGACCAATTCAAGTATCTGCTGGTCAGTAAAATTTGCCTTTACCTTTTCCCAAAATTCTTCATCTCCCTTTAGGGCCACGTGATCAAACACAAAGCGTTCAGCCATTTCTGCTGCAAGTTTCTCTGCAGGCGTGAAAGCCCCAATATCCTCATACTCTGATATCCGGTGATATAGATCTTCTTCAAGTCCTTGCTGCATCGCCGATGCAGAACGAGTATCCATTCATATGTGGCACTCATTGATTTGGGCGATCCGCATACGTGCGACTTCTCGAACACGTGTGTCGAGAGAAATCTTTGTGTAGAGAGCATTCCCAGCAATGCCAATCCCCTCAGCAACATTTTTCTGTAGCGCCCACATGCGGCTCCGCTCAAGCCCTTCACCTTCTGGTATTGCTATACGTGCCATGAAGCCTCCTTACCTAACCGGATTTTTTAGTAAATCCAGACTAGGTTCTAGCTTAGCCCATGACAGATTTTTGAGAAAGATAGATCAACTCCGTGACAAAATTTGACTTACAGCAAGTAGACCATCTCCTAACAACCACTCGGGCTGTAAGAAAGCGCCTTGATTTAGACAAGCCAGTTTCAAGGGAACTTATCCTTGACTGTATTCGTGTCTCGACGCAGGCACCTGCAGGGGGGAATTACCAGAAATGGCGTTGGGTAATAGTTGACGACCCAGCAAAGAAGATGGTCGTAGCTGACGCCTATCGTGAAGCCTATGCCCCGTATATAGAAGCACAGAAGGGTGCTGTGGCTTCAAAAGCACCTGGAGATTCAACAATCGGAAAAATCATATCTTCGAGCGACTACTTAGCTCAGATTCTTGAAAAGGTCCCTATCCTAGCTATCCCCTGCTCCCTAGGAAGCCCCGATGATATGGAAGGGGGCCTCGGAGGGGGAACCCAAGGTTGGTGGGGTTCTGTTCTTCCTGCCGTATGGAGCTATATGCTTGCTGCTCGCTCCAGAGGACTAGGAACCGCATGGACTACCTTACACTTGCGGTTTGCGGCACGTGTTGGCGAAGCACTTGGGATTCCCGAAACCGTGACTCAGCTGGCCTGTATACCTACGGCATACTACACCGGAGAAGATTTTCATCCGGGATCTCGAAAACCTGCTGAAACTGTGACTTATTGGAACCAGTGGAAAGAAACTGGAATCGGAGCTACCTAAAGCCCCGAAGTTTCTTCGGCAGTGCGTTCATGGTGGCGAATCACTTCATCTACAATGAGGCGGAATACCTTTACGGAAAAATGCGGATCCATTCCTACCTCTTTGGCGATTTTATGAAGACGTTCAATTTGTTGAGCTTCCCGTTCAGGGTCAGCAGCAGGCATACCCTGCTCTGCCTTCAGAGTTCCAACAGCTTTGGTGATTTCAAAGCGTTCAGCAAGCAACCGAATAAGTTTCTCATCTAACTGATCTATTCGATCTCTATGGCTTGAAAGTATTTCTTGACTCATGTAACTCCACTCACTTGAAAAAATTAATTAAACGCCGGCCCGGCGGATGAAACCACGCACCACCTAAGAATGGATCCTAGCCCAGAGATCAGCTTGACATATTGCCATTTGTTTAGGGCACTCCGGAATCCCTCACTTTGCAATTAAAGTTCTGATCAAAGTGGCTTCAGACAGTTGATTGTGAAAAGATCACTGCATGATCTCAAAAGACGAAACATTCAATGGGACATGGCCATTCCCGCCCAATTTCTCCCATGCGGCTGGCTTTAGTCAGCATTACATAGACGTTGGACAAGGAGAAGTAATCATCTGCTTACATGGTGAACCAACGTGGGGATACCTTTATAGAAAAATGATTCCCCCACTAGCCGAAAACAACAGGGTTATCGTTCCTGACCACATGGGCTTTGGAAAAAGTGAAACCCCTCCGGATCGTGAGTATACGCTAAAAACCCACACTGAGAACCTGGCTTCACTGATTGATTCCCTCTCGCTAACTGACATTACTTTTGTCATGCAGGACTGGGGAGGACCAATGGGAACAGCTTACGCCGTCCGACATCCACATAAAGTGAAGCGTCTGGTGTACATGAACACAGTTGCGGGGTATGGAAAGGTTTCAGAATCAGTAACTCCAATACGAGAGTCACCGTGGTTCAAATGGATAGGTGAAGGACTTGAGTCCGGCCGGACTGAACAGATCCTCCGCAATGCAGGATCGACCGTTTTATCGATAATGAAAATTCTCGGCTTCCAGAATTCGAGCGTTATTGATGATACATGGATTGAAGCATACAGCTCACCCTTCCCAGACTACGCAAGCTCAATTGGAGCCTACGAATTTCCTATTGATGCTTATTTGGGTCGAATAGCCGACTATGTCCTAGAGGGTGTAGACGGGGTTCCTGAGATTCAATCAAAACCGGCGATCCTCCTTGAAGGGCTTGAAGATAGGGCGATTCCCCCAGATAGAGCAATAGAGGATTTCCGATCACTATGGCCCGAGGAAAGAATTGTTGAATTGTCAGGAGTAGGCCATTTCTGTCAAGAAGACGCTCCAGAGCTACTAGTTTCACATATACGTGAATTCCTCGAAGCGAATCCATAATTGAAACAAAGATGGGAGCCTCACGGAAACATGGGTG
>CAJWET010000015.1 GCA_913031515.1 uncultured Acidimicrobiaceae bacterium
CAAGTAGATTTACTTCCTTATCAAGCGCTTCTAAAAGATGATTTGATGGTCATGATGGGCCATCTTTGGGTTCCTGATCTAACGGAGAATCTCCCTGCTTCGCTCTCGAGCGCAGCAGTCGAAGGACTTTTGCGGGGTGAGTTAGGGTTCGATGGTTTAGTTATTACTGACTCACTTGGTATGGGCGCTATTTCAGAGAGATGGTCAATATTGGAAGCGGCGGTATTGGCTATTAATGCAGGTGTTAATGTTGTGATGGTCTCTAGTCCCCAGCAGGTTTCATCTCTAATCGATGGTATGCAAACTAGTTTGGTTGCAGGGGAACTAGATAGTGAGAAGGTTTTTAATAGCATAGAAAGAGTACTTTCTCTGAAAGCTGCTGATTCATGTCAACTAGTTGAAAGCCTACAAAACAAAACTAATTAGAAAGTTTCAAACTCAACTCGTACCATATGGGAGCGAGAGATAATAGAATCGTTAGACTCATCAATTCGCGAGAGTAAATAATTTGCCTCCGTAGCCAAGCCTGGCAAGGCAGCGGACTTTTAATCCGAAGATCGTGGGTTCGAATCCCACCGGAGGTACTCGAATATAAGTCAGATTGTCAGATGATCTGGGAATGTTTGTTCTTTTGGAGGGAGTAAATGAACTCGTTCCCCAAGTCTGATGTCATTGCCTATTATTTCAAACCATCGACCTGTCAAGTTTGGTATACGCTCGTACTCCTCCCCGCAAAGACTTTCTAGCGCATAGATACAACCACCATGGGATACGACAACAACGTCATCGGACTCAGCTTGAGATGATTTCGACAAGAGAGAGATAAGTCTCTCTAATCCAATCAATAGACGTGCTATTAGATCTTCGTCAGGTTCCCAATCGTCTGGCCATATGTCATTTCCGAGGTATCCCGGAAACTGTTCATCAATTTCTGAGCGCGTAAGCCCACTAAAGGCTCCCACATCTCTTTCTTTGAGACGGTCCTCGATGACAATCTCACTTGGGTCCCATGCACTCGCCGTAGCGAAAATATTTGCGGTCTGCGTACTTCTTTGCAAACTAGATGCTGCTAAAAGCCCAAATGGCGGAAGTCGTAATGCGGCCTGAAAGGCTTGTTCCTCGCCGAGTTTACTCAGAGGAGGGTCTGCTTGCCCTTGCCACTTCCCGAGCGCATTCCATTCGGATTGGCCGTGACGGACTAGAAATAATCGGGTCATAATCTCCAGACGGTAGTCTTTACTTGTGGTTACTTTACGTTTGTTTGCGTCTATTCGCGAAATTGCTGGAACAAATCAAATAGATTTTGAAGCAAGAACCGTTGGTCGTATTATTGAACTCGCAGTTGAACAATTCGGTCCGGATTTCGCGGCGGCCTTACCTACCTGCCGAATCTGGGTTAATGGTAGTCCAGCACAAGAGGCTGACATGGTTTCAGATGGTGACGAGGTAGCGATACTTCCTCCAGTTTCGGGTGGGGCACATGGATAGTAACATAGGTCCGGTGGATAGAACTTACACTCCAAATAAGAGAAATAGAGACCTTCATGTAGCGATGTTGTCATTACATACATCCCCGTTCGTGCAACCTGGACAGGGTGACTCTGGAGGAATGAATGTTTACATCAGGGAATTAGTTAGCTCGTTAGCCCATAAAGGTGCGTTGTGTTCAATTTACGTGCGACGTTGGGATAAAGCATTACCCAAAGAGGTGTTAATCGAGCCTGGGGTACGTCTAGTTCATATTGACGCTGGTGACCCGAGACTATCAAAAGATGATCTTTCTGATGTAGTTGATGAGTTTTCTGAAGGTGTTGAAAGAGACCTTTTGCTGAAGCCCAGTGTAGATGTTCTTCATGCAAACTATTGGTTGTCGGGTGTTTCAGGTCACACTTTAAAACACCAGTTGGGAATACCTCTCGTCACTACTTTTCATACTCTTGGAAGAGCAAAAGTATCTTCGGGTGAATTTGATCCTTCAGTTCGTGCAGTTAAAGAACAAGAAGTGATTGATTGTTCTGAAGTTGTAGTAGCTAACAGCTCTGCAGAAGCTAGTCAGTTGCGAGGACTGTATGGTGCGCCTGATGAAAGGATCGCCATAGTTCCGCTTGGTGTTCAGCACGCCTTCTTTGCTCCAGGTAATCAGGATGCAGCGCGTTCAGCTCTGGGATTAGAAGATGGCCCCATCGTGATGTTCGTAGGGCGTTTGCAACCGTTGAAGGGAGCGGATTTAGCTATTGAAATGTTCGCAGCTTTAGGGATGGAGAATGGGACACTCCTAATTGTTGGTGGAGCAAGTGGCACGAGTGGAAATGAGGAAGTCCGAATGTTGAAACAACAAGTCAAAAGAATGGGTATAGAGCCGCAAGTTCGTTTGATACCTCCTCAACCTCATCACATCTTAAGCACCTTCTATCGAGCCTCCGATGTTGTTGTTGTTCCTAGCAAGTCGGAGTCTTTTGGGCTTGTTGCGCTCGAAGCTGCCGCGTGCGGCACCCCAGTTGTAACAGCATCGGTTGGGGGACTTCAAGATCTTGTTGTCCACGGTGAGACCGGATTTCTTGTGGATCAACGCGACCCGAAGCTTTACGCTCACTATGCCTACCAGATACTGAAAAATCCATTGCTTGCTGCAGAAATGGCTATGAGTGCGGTTGAGAAAGCCCAACAGTACTCGTGGAGTAAGACGTCTGAACAGGTGCTAGCTATCTACGACTCTGTAACTTCAAAAGCTTTGGTTGATTGCCGGTAGAGAATGTCTGAATCGGCTTTCTCTCAGGAAGGACTTTCTGAACTTTCAGAAATTATTAAAGGTTGGCTCGATGCTCAGCTGAGCACCAAAACCGTGGTCCAATCTGTCGAATATAGTCATGGTGACCGACGCTGGTTTGTCCGGATTTCTGGTGAAGAAAAAGACAACTCTATGGTCCTGTTCACGTTAGGTCAGCGCACACTTCATTATGAGACATATGTTATGCCTGCTCCGGAAGAAAACAAATCAGATGTTTTCGAGTACCTTCTTCGTAAAAATCAAAAAATGTACGGCGCGGCATTCGTCATAGGTACGGAAAATGCAATTTACTTAACTGGACAGGTAAGCAATCAAATTATAAAAGAAGACACCCTTGATTGGATTTTAGGAACTCTATATTCAGCCATTGAACTATGTTTCAAGCCAGCACTTCGGCTAGGTTTTGCCAGCCGTTTTGAGAACAGACTAGATAAATAGATTTTTAAGAGTTTTTGGGATTTGACCCGTTCGAGTCATCGACCTACTAGTTTTCATGTATGGCAACTGAACTAATGATTGTAGGCGGTGGAAAGATGGGGGAGGCATTAGCCGCTGGTTTAGTCAATTCTGGTTGGGCGGAGATAGGTGATATCACAGTCGTGGAGTCTTTAGAAGAACGGAGAGAAGAATTAATGGAAAGCTATCCCGGACTTAAGGTTGTGGCAGATCTTGAACCAGCTAGTGATGCACTGCTCGCGGTGAAACCAGATCAAGTTCAGCAGGTTTGTCAAGAAATTTCTTCTTTTATACCAAATCGTCTGATCTCTATTGCCGCAGGTGTAACCACAAACACGATCCAAGGGTTGCTTCCATCGGGAACTTGTGTGATCCGAGTCATGCCAAATACGCCAGCCATGATCAATGTAGGGATGTCGGCACTGGCCGCAGGTACGCATGCAACATCTGGTGACCTTGACTGGGCAAGTTCGATTTTTTCAGCAGTTGGTGAAACTACTGTAATAGATGAAAATTTAATGGATGCTATAACGGGGCTCAGCGGGTCAGGGCCGGCTTATGTTTTTGCATTAGCTGAAGCGATGACTGCGGCTGGTGTTAATGAGGGATTAGACCAAGAAACGGCAGATCTCCTTGTTCGCCAGACTATTCTTGGAGCAGCAAGCCTCATGGCACAGTCTAAGGAAACTCCTCGTCAACTTCGTGACGCAGTTACATCTCCAAATGGGACGACTTCGGCCGCTCTATCCGTTTTTGAAGACAAAGCATTTGCAGAAATAGTTGTAGAAGCGATATCGGCAGCTACGCATCGTGCAGGTGAACTAGGGTCCTGACTAATTCCTTCTTGAATTTCATTTAGGATTTGCACTTTTTTCTGAATGTCCTAAGGTGACGCCGAACCGGTCTTTAAGGAAGAAGATGTCGAAGATGCCAAATAGCTCCGCAAAGTTTATGACGGTAGGCGAAGTAGCAGATCTCATGCGTGTTTCTTCGATGACAGTTTACAGATTGATTAAAGCTGGTGAGATTCGTGCAGCGCGTGTTGGGAAGTCCTATCGGATCCGCGAAGATGACGTTGATCGATTTCTTGCGAGCCGATACAACCAAACTGGCTAATTTATTCTCAAGCACCCGTATAGATTTCTTCGGTTCCAAATAGGATTGAGGCATGAACAGTTCGCGGTACCGCACGATAAGTTTCCTAAGTGACTACGGGACCAAAGACGAATTTGTAGGTGTCGTAAAGTCTGTCATTCACTCTCTGGCGCCTGAGTCAAAGGTTATTGATATAAGCCATGACGTCAAGGCTCACGATATTCGAGCCGGAGGATTGACCCTTGCCCGATCAGCGCAGTATTTAGATCTTGGTGTCGTCCTCGCTGTCGTCGACCCTGGCGTCGGGGGGTCACGCAAAGGAGTCGCCCTAGAAGTTAATGGAGGCGAATATGTATTTGTTGGTCCGGACAATGGTTTGCTCGCTCCCGCAGTAGCAATGTTAGGGGAGTCTTCCTGTGCGGTAGAACTAAACAACCCAGAATTTCATTTACCCTCGCTCTCTCCTACTTTTGCGGGTAGAGATATCTTCGCTCCCGTGGCTGCACATTTATGCCGAGGTGTTCCGCTCGATGAGTTGGGGAGTCCAATCCCAGTCCACTCTCTTCAACCAGGGTTGCTTCCCGTTGGGGGAGTTAATGGGGAAATAGCAACTGCTGAAATTCTCTGGGCAGACCGTTTTGGTAATCTTCAGCTGAACCTTTCTCCTCAAGATATACAAGGTCTGGGAGATAATTTGAGTCTTCGGTTCGGAGAAACAGTAAGGAGAGTAATGAGAGTGAAAACATTTGAAGAAATCCCGAATTCTGAAATTGGCCTTATTGTAGATTCCAGCGGGTTGCTTAGTCTTTCAATGTATAGCCGCTCAGCTTCAGAAGAGTTACAACTTTACGAAGGTCAACAGATTGAACTCTCACCTGTGTCGGATGAAATACCTAACTCAAGTCCCGTAATTTTAAGAAAGCAAAGATGAGAAACGCCACGACTATTGTCGTATTCGTTCTTATAGCAGCGATTCTCATTGCCTCCGTTACTCAACTATTTTTTCTGGCAAGATGAAAAGTTCGAATCGTTAACTCTCGAACTCCCCCCATTCAAAAAAACAGGGTATGTTGGAGGAAGATGAAAAGAATTCTAAAAATTCGAAATCAAATAATTGGTTTCGGCTTGGCAGGTTTCTTAAGTCTCGGCGAAGCTAGAAAAAGTCCATTTTGGATCAAGATTTAAGTCAAGGATCTCACAGCGTGTCTCTTGTAGTAATTGGAGTAAATAATAGGACAATGCCGCTCGATCTTTTCGAGCGTTTCTCTATAGGGGAAGATCTTCTTCCAAAAGCGCTGGGTGGAGTTCTCGAGCGCCGCAACATTAGCGAAGCGGTCGTTCTATCAACTTGTAACAGGACCGAAATCTATGTTTATGCAGAAAAGTTCCACGGTGCCTACCAGGATGTACGAGATTTTCTCTCAGAAACCGCACGCATTGCTCCAGAAGACTTCAACGACTATCTCTACGCACACTATGACAATGATGCGATACAGCATCTCTTCTCAGTTACTTGCGGACTTGACTCGGCGATAGTTGGTGAAAGTGAAGTGCAGCATCAGGTAAAGGTCGCTTGGGAGCGAGCTAGAGAAGAAGGCTCTTGTGGGTCTGTGATCAACGGGGCATTTAGGCGAGCTCTAGAAGTTGGGAAGAGAGTCCGGACTCAAACTGACATATCTAAAAATTCTTCTTCCGTTGCCCAAGCTTGCGTTGAAATGGCGCAACAACATCTCGGTGGCTTTGAAAACCGAAAGGTCCTCGTTGTAGGAGCGGGTGAAGTAGGGGAAAGTGTTGCTACTTCGCTCGTCCGTTTACAAACTGAAAATGTCTTCTTCGTTAATCGAAGTTTCGATCGTGCGGCGGAATTGGCAAAGCGAGTTAACGGTGAAGCGGTTGCATATGAGGAACTCAACGAAACTCTAATAAGTTCCGATGTTCTTCTTACATCAACAGCTTCAAATTCAATAGTTTTTGACAAAACATTGCTAGAACAAATTATGGAAATACGAGAAGGGAGAGAACTTCTGATAGTGGATATTGCTGTACCTCGTGACGTAGACCCAGCGGCTTATGCTATCGAAGGCATCACTCTTCTTGATATGGACGCTCTTTGGAGATTCCGTCCCCAAACCCCTCTCATTCGTAGCAACGAAGAAGTTGCCAAAGCTCGGATGATTATCTCCCAAGAAGTGGAGCGCTTCCTCGAACAACAATCAGCTCGTCAGGTTGCCCCACTTATTGCAGGTTTCCGTAACGGTGTGGAAGAGATCAGGCAGGCAGAACTACAACGTTTTGAAAGTCGACTTGCGGGGCTAACTGATGAGCAACGGGATGCGGTTGAAGCCCTTACTCAGAGGATATTGGGTAAGGTTTTGCACGAACCTACGATAGCGATGAATGAGGCTGCTGGGTCTCCTCGCGGCGATCGTCTTGCAGAAGCTCTTCGTGAATTGTTTAATATTTAACCTTCCATCCCGTAAATTGGAAAAATGAAACTTATAGCCGCTACCCGCGGCAGTCCGTTGGCTCTATGGCAAACACACTATGTTGCTTCGTCGCTTAAGCCTTTCGGAGTGAATGTCGAACCAATGATTGTCATTACTTCCGGCGACCAAGATCAGGAAGCCCCCATTCATGAAATTGGAGGCAGAGGTGTATTCGCGAAAGAAGTCCAAAATGCAGTATTGGAAGAGCGCGCACATTTTGCCGTCCACTCACTAAAGGATTTACCTTCGCTCACTCCTGAAGGGTTAGAGCTAGCAGCTGTCCCTCATCGAGGTGACCCAAGAGATGCCCTTGTCGGTTGCCTCTATGATGAATTACCTATTGGTGGGCATGTCGCAACAGGTTCGGTTCGTCGAAAGGCCCAGTTGGCTGCTCTTCGGCCAGACCTAAACTTCCATGAACTTCGTGGGAACATAGAAACAAGATTGGCCAGAGGAACAGAGTACGACGCTATCCTGATCTCAGCAGTGGCGTTGGTTCGCCTAGGTCTTCAGCCTCAGATCGTAGATATTCTCGAGCCTGAGTTCATGCTTCCTCAAGTTGGGCAAGGAGCCTTAGGAATCGAAAGTAGAGCTGGTGATGATGAAACGAAAGAACTTTTAACTCGTATACAAGATCCAGTTTCTCGAGCAGAAGTCGATGCAGAAAGATCATTCCTTTTAGAGATCGGAGCTGATTGCAGAAGCCCGATCGCAGCCTACGCGATTCATGAACAGAATCAGATACGTCTTCGTTCACTTGTAGCGAGCGAAGACGGGAAAACGGTTTTTGTTGATGATAGAAGCGGGAATGATGAAATTAAATTAGGTCGAATCGCAGCGGACACATTAATAGAGAGTGGGGCGAGGAACTTATTTCATTCCTAGAACAACTTTGTTGTCGAGCTTCTGAAAGGTACCTCGGAAAATATGGAATCTACAAAATATTCGAAACGTGAACTAGCTGGAAAGAAAATAGTTCTTACTAGGGCAAGCCACCAGATGAAAGAATTTTCTGAAGAATTGAAGAAATATGGAGCGATATCAATAGAGATTCCAACAATTGAAATTGTTCCACCGTTAGACCACGGTGAGAGACTCCGAAACGCCATCTCCCATTTAGATGATTACGAATGGATTATTTTTACTTCAGCCAATGGAGTTGATCGATTTATGTCCATACTCCAACAGGTTGAGGAAATAGAAGGAGTACAGGTTGCAGCTATAGGTCCGAGAACACAAAGAAAACTCGAAGACTTTAATGTGCCGGTAGACCTAGTCCCAGAGAGTCATGTAGCTGAAGGGCTTCTGCAAATCTTCCCTGATGCTCAAACCGGTAGTCGAGTTTTGTTGCCTCGAGCTGCGAAAGCTCGAAGTATTCTCCCAGATACTCTGATAGAGCGAGGGTGGCTTGTTGATGACGTGCCAGCATACCGAACAACTACCCCAGAGGTAGATGAAGGATCCGTACAGTTGCTTAAATCAGCTGACGCCATTGTGTTCACTTCCTCATCCACTGCGCAGAATTTTGTAAAAATGTATGGGAAGGAACACTTACCGCAAGTAGTAGTTTCTATCGGACCAGTTACTAGTCAAGCAATTATTGACAGCGGTTTTGTTCCAACTGTTGAAGCTTCTCCCAGTTCAATTGAAGGAATTGTCCAATCCCTCAATGAGTACTACGCAAATATCTAGCTTGAACAAGCCATCTTTATATGTTTTCCTTATGTTTCCACATAACACCCTTCCGAACGGGCCTCAGTGACTTGTAGACTAAATCTGTGTCTTTCCCTAACAAGAGACTCCGGCGATTGCGAAGAACACCCGCCCTACGACGTCTGGTTGCTGAAACCAGACTAAGTGTTGATGACCTAGTTGCGCCCCTATTTATTCGTGAAGGTATTGAAACCCCTGTCCCCATACCTTCACTTAGCGGTGTAAAACAACACACACGTGAATCGCTGATCAACGAAGTCAAAGAATTAAACTCCATCGGTATTCCAGGAATTATTCTTTTCGGTATCCCAGAACAAAAAGATTCCCATGGTTCCCAAGCATGGGACCCCAACGGCATCGTGCAACTTGCCCTTCAGGATTGCCGAGAGGCGATTGGGGAAGACATGGTGCTCATCGCTGATCTGTGCGTCGATGAATATACAGATCATGGGCATTGTGGGATTATTGGCGAAGATGGAACAGTTAATAACGACCAGACCATAGAGATATACGGGAAAATTGCTCAAGCACAGGCCCGAGCAGGAGCGGATATTGTTGCCCCAAGCGGGATGATGGATGGGCAAGTCCGAGCAATCAGGAATGCCCTTGATGAAGAAAACTTTGAAGAAACTTCAATACTTTCATATTCGGCGAAATATGCGTCTGGACTGTATGGGCCATTCCGAGATGCAGTAGATGTCACGATTGCAGATGGTGGCGATAGGAAGACCTATCAACAGGATTGGAGAAACGGCCGTGAAGCTTTAGCAGAAATTCGTGCAGACATAGAGGAAGGGGCGGACATGATCATGATTAAACCCGCGATCCCTTACCTCGATGTGCTCTCCAAAGCGAGACAAATCACGGATTTACCGATAGCTGCGTATCATGTCTCCGGTGAATACGCAATGATCAAAGCAGCTGCTAACCAGAATTTGATTGACGAAAGAATTGTGGCTCTAGAACATTTAACAGCTATCAAACGTGCCGGAGCAGATTTCATTCTGACATACCTGGCCCGAGAAATTGCTGAAGTACTGTGAGCAAGGAGCTACTATCTCGAGCTGAACTAGTCATGCCGGGTGGGGTGAACTCCCCTGTTCGTTCATTTAGATCAGTTGGTGGTACTCCCTATTTTGTTACTCGTGCCGAAGGCCCTCATATTTGGGACAGTGAAGGAAACCGGTATATCGACTATGTGATGAGTTATGGTCCAGCCATCGCAGGTCATTGCCCTCCTCAAATCATCGATGCGATCCAGCAGGCATCTGGTAATGGGACTTCCTATGGTGCGCCTACCCTTGCAGAAATTGAGATGGCTGAAGAAATATCTGTCCGTGTGGATGGGGTAGATATGGTACGTCTTGTTTCAAGTGGTACTGAAGCGACTATGACTGCAATTAGGCTCGCTCGGGGAGTAACAGGGCGCGACAAGATTGTGAAATTTTCAGGACATTATCATGGCCACGCAGATAGTCTTCTAGCAGCCGGTGGGAGTGGCGTAGCAAATCAAGGCATATCTGGGTCTTCAGGAGTTCCAGCCAGTGCAGTCGCCGATACGATCGTCACACCTTGGAACCAAATACCAGAGTTGGATAAATCAATAGCAGCCTTAATACTTGAGCCTCTCCCTGCCAATATGGGTGTAGTTCCCCCTAGTGAGAATTTCCTCAAGGACCTTCGAATCGCTTGTGAACAACACGGGGTTCTACTCATTTTCGATGAAGTAATCACCGGTTTCCGACTAACTATGGGGGGAGCATCCCAATGGTATGGAGTGCAACCCGACCTGTGGTGTTTTGGAAAAGTAATAGGTGGTGGGCTCCCGATGGGTGCGTACGGTGGTTCACGGGAGATCATGAGCCACGTAGCCCCGCTCGGTGATGTCTATCAGGCAGGCACCTTGTCTGGGAACCCTATAGCGACAGCAGCTGGGCTGGCCCAACTCAAACTCCTTAATGCGTCTACATATATAAAATTGGAAAAAACTGCGGAACGGCTCGCTGAAGGATTCGCATTAGTTTTCAAAGACGCTGGCATCGATGCTGTTGTGCCAAGGGTGGGACCTCTATTAAGTATCTTTTTTACAGACCAACAGCCTTCAAACTTTGATGAAGCTCAGATCGCCGCAGAGAATGGAGTATATCCAGAGTTCTTTCACCACATGCTGAAACGCGGGGTCGCTTTAGCTCCTGGCCCTTATGAGGCCTTGTTCCCCAGCCTTGCTCACACGGAAGAAATCATTGACCAAACCATTGGAATCGCTCGGGACGCTGCTGCGGAAATGACCAAACGGTAAATTAATGTTCCACCGGAGAGATGATTTCTGCTCTTGATGCTCCGAGCCAGTAGACACCGATGAGTGACCCTACAATCCCTCCCGTGGTAGAAAGCGTTAGGTCCCCAATTGTATCCCCATAGGTTAATCCGAGGCCTCCACCGGTACCGGTTGTATCTACAGCCCATTCCATAATTTCCCAAATCACGATAGCTAATGCTCCGAATCCGGAACCCAGTAATACTGCATCTCGGCTTTCGGTAGTTCTGCGAAACCTAAACGCCTGAAAGGCACATACCAACAACACCCAATTGATACAGTGCAAGACATCGTCAGTAACAGAGAAATTCTCATATAAGCCTGCGACATTGCCAAAAGTATCAAGGGCGAATGGAGCCACCAAGAACGTATCAGCAACGTGAGGGTATGGATTCCTATCAATCTTACGGAATTTTTCAATTGCAGGGATTACAAGCGCTGAACCCACAAATAGAGGCACCCGCATTTCCATTGCCTTTCCCTCTAAGTAATCAATAGGGAAAACGAGCGCTATGGCGAAAAGAATGACTATTAAACACTTTGTGAGATAGTTAAACCGACGCGCTATGTCAGTCGTATCAAAATAAGTAACATTATTATCAAGTGGTATTCCCATGAAGATTAAAGATTTCGTCTCTTCCGGTAACGTGCGATTAGTGAAGTAGTTGATGAATCATGAGCTTTGTTGGTATCCGTACCGGTCAGATCACTTGCAACATCGTCGACAAGGGATTTCCCTAGTTCAACCCCCCACTGGTCGAAGCTATTGATCTCCCATAGAACACCCATCGTGAAAACCTTATGTTCATATAGGGCAATAAGTTGGCCAAGGGTAAAGGGGTCTAAACGGTCGCCCAGGATCGTGGTACTTGGACGGTTACCATCTGAAGAAGTATTTCCCTTGTCCGTTTCAGTTCCAATAGCTAGCGCTTTACTTTGTGCAAAGCAATTAGCCAGAAGAGTTTCATGCTGTCTATGAATTAAATCTATGCTCAAATTGTTTGAAGCCAGTGAAGGCTCACAGAAGGCTATGAAATCAACAGGGACAACTGTCGTTCCTTGATGGAGGAGTTGGAAGAAAGAATGTTGAGCATCTGTTCCTACTCCACCCAACAGAATTGGACCTGTCTCAAGAGTTACTTTGTTGCCTTCCCTATCGACATGCTTCCCGTTGCTTTCCATCTCTAGTTGCTCTAAGTATGTGGGGAAATGCTCGAAATCTTTTGAATAAGGGATCACTGCATGATTAGAAAAACCCAGAAAATTCCTGTTCCAAACCCCAATCAAACCCATCAGAGCAGGGACATTCGCAGTCAAGTTGGATGTTCGGAAATGGTCATCCATTTTTTGGCAACCATCAAGTATCGTTTTGAAATTCTCAGGTCCGACGGCAATCATTACAGCGAGACTTGCCGGCGAACATACTGAGAACCTTCCACCAATCCAATCCCATGTTGAAAAAATATTGTTCGGCTGAAACCCGAAGGTTTCGGCTTTCTCACTGTTGGCGGTTACTGCAACGAAATGTTTCTCTAGAACATTTGAATTTTTCCCTAGCGCCTTTTCTACCCATCCGACAGCCGCCTGAGCATTGGCGAGGGTTTCAGAGGTAGTGAATGACTTTGAGTTGAGAATAAAGAGGGTAGTTGCGGGATCCAGAGAACAAAGATTTGCATCAAGGTCTGCTGGATCGATATTCGAAATAAAACGACAGTCGATGCCGCTTAGGCAGAAGGGACGAAGTGCTTTATATGCCATATATGGCCCAAGGTGTGATCCACCAATGCCTATATTTACAACGGATGTTATTGGTTGGCCAGTTACCCCCAACCATTCCTTTGTTCGCACTTTCACAGCGAATTCAGCAGCTTTTTCCTGCACGCTTCGGATTAGTGGAATTATGTCCTGATCTGCTACTTTGACTGAAGATGATGGTGGCATTCGAAGAGCGGTATGTAGAGCAGGGCGGTTTTCCGAACGGTTGATTATTTGTCCGGTGAACAAGGCATCAATTTGCATTTCTAGATTAGTGTGGTCAGCTAATGCGTTGAATAAATCGATCGTTTCAGAGGTAATTAGTTGTTTAGAGAAATCAATGAATAGATCTGCCGCTTTAAATGAAAGAGATTCCACACGAGCGTTGTCTTGAAGAAGCTCTTGAAGGGAAGTCTCCTGTATTGAGGAACAGTGTTCCTCAAGTATCCTCCATTGAGATGATTGTGTTGGATCGACCACAATTACTATGATCGCACGAAAATTCAGCCAGTGGCTTCTTCTAATGCTTCTTCGTACGCTTCTTCTGCTTCAGCGTTGCTTTCTAGGAATTCATCGAAGCTGCTTGCAATCAACTGAGGATAAACACCTGCCTCCCAAACAGGGAGATCTCCCGACTCAGCCCATATTACATAGGCTTCAAGACTTTCCGGAGATTGGAGACCATGAGTAACTCTCTCGTACAAAACAACCTCCAAAATTTGTAGCGAATCTAGTGACGCGAATCCAGGCATGACCCCTTGCGCTTGGGAGATACGTTGGCTGTCTTCACGCATCGGATCACCGTAAGGGGTACCAGCGGCAGATGATCCATTTACGACCCATGCGATATGGCTCTCGACATCAGGAAAAGTCTTTACGACTTCACCTTCATTGAGTTGGTAACCTACGCCACCTCCACCTCCAGCTCCATGGCAAGTAGCACACTGGTTATAGATCTCGCCTCCAGCGGCAATTGGGCCTTCTTCGTGCGAGCTAGGTTCCTCAAGGGTCCCCCAAATCATAAATGCCCAGATCGGGAGGAACAATGCAACTGGAGCCATCCACACAGGGATCTTTTTGCGGTTTTTCGCAGCTTCAACCCAAGGGGCTATAGGTTTTGGGGGCTCAACTTTCTCCAGTTCAGCCTCTGGTGCCTCAGTTTTTACAGGAACTGTTTCTTCATTGCTCGCAGATGATTCGACAATTGCAGCAGTTTGTTCTACTGGTTCAGCATCAGTACCTTGGAACCGCGCACGTGCTTCTCGAGATCTTTCAAGAAGATAATCAGGTATTTCAACCACTTTTACCCCTAAATTCAATATAGGTTCTTTGAAATAAGACCAATAATAACGGGTTAAAATTCACGCGAACTCCTGTATGCACCTAGCACACAAACCTTTCAAATGTTTTGGGTTGTACTTCTCAACAGAGAACCTGGCTTTTCCAAACTGCTGTGCTGATTATTTTCTAGAATAGTCACTAAAACTAGCAGTTAGCCTAGTCGAGGTTGTGCCTTTTCATCTGTTCTTTTTGGCGTATGAGTAATGTGAAATTTATCTAAGAGTCGCTTTCTCAATTTTTCTTGATGAATTCGTCTAAGAAAGTTCTATGGGAACTGAGAAATCACTTTTGTAGGGAAACCACTAAAAAAGGAACTTAAATTGAGTGATTCACCCTTTTCCTCTTTAAGGGTGCGACGATGTGTAGACAGCCAATTTAGCGTGGTAAAAATAAGGATAAGATTCAATGCTTGAAAGAGCAAAGATTCGCTTGTGTATCACTCACGAGGGGAAGTAAAAGTGGCCCAACGAAGGCCGATTGATGTAGCAGCAACAAAGTTTTACGGAGCGATGATTGTGTCGACCGTAGGGATGTTTGCCGTTATTGCTGTTTGGGTCGGATTAACGAGAAATTCTAATGGGAGGCAGTTCCCCTATCTCAACACAGCGTTCGTTTTAAGCTGGCTTATTTCCGTGATTCTGATTGCCGGAATTTTAGAGTATGCACGGCGGCGGCCGGTAGATGCGAAGTTAACTTGGGGAGAGGCAAATCTATGGGCGTTCTATGTTTTCTTACTCCTGTTTTGGATTTATGGTGTGCTCCCTCATCAATGGCTTACATTTGCTAGTAACGACTTGGCTTGGCGGGCTGACCGTGAGCTGATAGGCCCAACAGGAATTGGATTTACAAATGGTGAGGGACTCTTTCAGTGGGCGTTGCCCTTTAAACTAAATTATCTCGTTGTTGGAGATTTGATCGTAGTTGTAATCTATGGATTGGGACTGGTAGCAAATGTTGCACTTTGGTCAATATGGCAAAATCGCGGCAAAGAAGCCCCTCCAGAAATTGAAACGTCTACTTATGGGCGGCCAATTCTTCGTGAAGGAGCGTCATAATGGGAGCACTTGACGCCAATCCACCACTGCCAGAATTTCGAGATGATTACGTCCTTCAAGAAGTTGATGCGGAGTGGCTATCTAAGGCGGTCAAACCAAAGCAATTCATTCATATCGATCAATCCGAGTGCATCATGTGCGAAGGATGTGTCGATATCTGTCCTTGGAAATGCATATTTATGGTAAGACCAGAAGCAATTTCTGAAGCTATTGGGACTGAACTCCCTGGTGAAGACCCATCAGATCATGTGATTTTCACAATCGACGACGATGTATGTACCCGATGTGCATTATGTGTTGATAGATGTCCTACTGGAGTCATTATTCTTGGTAAATTAGACGACCCCCCAGCCAGTGGTGATGCTCACCAGAGGATGCCAACTTATGGCTATGGATATGGGATGCGTTTGGGGTAACTATGTTAGTTAGTTGGATTCTTCAAGCAGACGAGATAAGGAATTAAAGTGCCAAAGCAGTCAATAGGCGAAAAACTCAACGGCATTTCTGAGCAAATGAAATCCTCACAGGCATGGAACTCTATTTTTCGACCTGGTTCAATTTTCCGTAAAGGATATTCAGATAACCCGAGGAATCGTTCATATGTAGTCATGAATAGTCTGATCTACCATCTCCACCCTGTAAAGGTAAAGCGACATGCGGTAAAGGTGAGCTACACCCTTTGCTTAGGAGGATTAAGTTTCTTCCTTTTCATTCTTCTCACCGTTACAGGTATCTTTTTAATGTTTTTCTATCGGCCGACCGCTGCTCAGGCTTGGGACGATATCTACACACTCCAAACTTCTGTGACTTTCGGTCTCTTCGTCCGAAATATGCATCGTTGGACTGCTCACCTAATGGTGCTGACAGTGTTCTTACATATGGCTCGCGTTTTTTATCACGGAGCATACAAAGCTCCACGGGAATTCAATTGGGTTATCGGCGTTATCCTTCTGACTCTGACACTCTTACTCTCATTCACTGGGTATTTGCTTCCATGGGACCAACTAGCATTATGGGCGGTAACTGTCGGGACCAACATGATGGGGTACACCCCTGTTTTCGGTGATCAAGTACGTTTTGTTTTACTTGGAGGGGTGGAAATAGGTACCGATACCCTCCTCAGATGGTACGTCCTTCATGTTTTGATGCTCCCCTTCGTCGCAGTCATTTTTATGGCGATTCACTTTTGGCGAGTACGTAAAGATGGAGGTATTTCTGGCCCACTATAAGGCTGATGAAAATAACTATGGCTGAAATTCCTGAACATCTTTTAAAACGAGCCCAAGAGGCACGAGATCGCCTACAAGGCGGAGATGATGGCGCGGCTCTGGAAGCAGAAGAGACATCTGAGAGCAAAATACCCGAGTACTTGCTCGAACGAAGTGTCGCTGCCAAAGATCGTGAAACAGTATCTCCCTCTGCCTCGCAAGTTGCAGGTTCCACTCTGCCACCGCCAGCTGGTACAGGTCCGGGAGGAAACACCCAAAGACTATTGACAGTCGTTAAGTCAGGGTCAATTCAGGACGTTAAACTCAAACCAGTAGATAAAGTCCATGTATGGCCTCATCTCCTAGTCGTTGAATTTGTTGCTGCTCTCGCTATAACAGCTTTTTCAACTATCTTTTCTATCTTTGTAAACGCACCTTTGTTGGAGCTTGCGAACTTTAATCAAACCCCGAACCCCTCTAAAGCACCTTGGTATTTTCTAGGTTTGCAAGAACTTTTAACCATGTTTCATCCAATGGTCGCAGGCGTAACCATACCCGGATTGGCTCTTTTCTTATTGATCTTGGCTCCATACATTGATAAAAACCCTTCAAAAAAACCCGAAGATCGAAAATTCGCTATTGCACTTATGACGTTTCACCTGATGTTTTGGGCTGTACTAGTAATGATCGGCTCTTTTTTCAGAGGGCCAGGATTCAACTTTATATTCCCTTGGGCGGATGGACTCTTCTTCGAACTATGAGTAGCCCTTCCTTCTCCGATACAGCGATAGCCACCTCAAACCTAATGTGCCATGGGGAGTTTTCGTGGTAGTGCTATCCTTCGCTATCCCAGCGGTCGTATTTCTTGCCGCCTTACTGGTCTTCGCAGCATCACGTCGCAACGAAGCCGCAAGAGCTGAGGGACGCTTAAGCAAGGAAACCCTTCAACGCGATGCAAGTAGCGATAGAGCTGAGTCAACTGAAGCTGGACCATCCCAAGTCTCTGGAAAAGAAATCGAA